>JBCCRF010000242.1:0-4060 GCA_039208305.1 Pseudomonadota bacterium | reverse complement strand
TTTCGGCGAAAACGGTCGCCCGTCACGCCCCACTTCGGTTCTGCTGCGGACGGGGTTTCACCGCCATTGCCCTGACACACCATGGCACCGACGCCCGTTACCGAACGCCGCCGCTCTCCTGCCAGCCGTTGCACGACACACCGGCCCAGTAAGACAGCGCGGGGCTCCGGGGATGCTGGCCGTTAGTTCCAATACCCCCGGAAGAACCGACCACCCGCGACGATCTGACGGTCCGGACCGTCGGTTTCCTGCGGGAGGTGTGGGGATTATGGGGTGCGATGAGAGGGTGGGGATAAAATAGTTGGCACGCGTTGCGTGATATTTTTCGCTGGGTCCCGGCTAAAGGCCGGGATGACAGAGAGGTACAAGCCCCGCTGTCAACCAATCCTCCACTGTCATCCCGGACGGCCAAAGGCCGAGCCGAGACCCAGCGGATAAGCCGTCGGCAAGAGCCTTCTATTTCGACGTGGCTCGATACACGCCATCCCAACCATCGGGGACGCCGCTCTCACGCATCGTATCGATGCGTTCTGCATAAAGGGCGTAGAGTTGATTGAGGGAAGGCAATAGAGATGCTTTCCCTGCCTTGCTCTCTTGCGCCGTGACAGCCGCGCGCCCGGCCAAGGCCATGGCGACCAAGGCTTCCTCCATATCACCCGAGCGCCAGGCGTCGATCATCCGGTTATGCTGTTCCTGCAGGCTGATGAAAGACGGGTCGCGTGCCAACGCCGCATCTCCCAAAAGCGTGTGAACCGTCAGTGGTTCGGCGCGACCGACAACTCCGACCTTGTCTATCTCCAACGTGGCAAAGCCGTCGACGCCGTCCAACGTTTCCTCAGCGACCAGATTGTCGAGACCGTAGAGCTTGGTTTGTCCCTCCACGCGCGATGCAACGTTTACGGCATCGCCTATGGCGGAGTAATTGAAGCGTTGCGTCGATCCAAGATTGCCGACGCAGCTTGGCCCGGTGTTCAGGCCGATGCCGATCTCGATGGGACGGTCTGCGCCTCTGTTCAATTCCAACAGTTCGGCGCGCATGGCGAGAAGCGAGGCACAGGCCTGTGCGCGATGGTCCGGGATATCCAGCGGTGCATTCCAGAAGGCCATGATGGCATCGCCCATATATTTGTCGATCGTCGCACCGCGCTTCAGCAGTGCATCGGTCATGGGTGTGAGGAAACCGTTCAGAAGCTCTGTGAGTTCAGTGGGGTCCAACCCTTCGGACAGGGTGGTGAACCCGCGAATGTCGCAGAACAGGATGGTCAATTCCTTTTCCTCACCTCCGAGGCGCAGGACCTCCGGGTTCTGCGCCAGCTCCTGCACGAGGGAAGGCGCCAGATATTGGCTGAAGGCAGACCGCACGAATTTGCCCTGACGCTCCGTCAGCAGCAAATCCGTCGCGACACCTGCAACATAAGCTGCTGCGATGGTCAGCACCGCGAGCACGGGCGAGAACAGAAGGCCATGGGCATCGAAGGCGTACCAGAAGCCGACGATAGCAATCGCCGACAGCAGCAGTGCTAGGAGACCATCGCCCAAAGGCGGCAAGGCGGGCATCGCGATCAACAGGAGGAGCGCAAGAACGATGGCTGCCAAACGCTCGACGCCCGGCCCGTAGTCCGGTCGCGCGATCAGCTGACCCGAGATGATCTGGTCGAGAATATCCGCGTGGACGGTCACCCCGGGCACGACTGGGGCGATTGGGGTTGCGCGCAAGTCCAACAGTCCGGCAGCGGACGTTCCCACCAGCACGATGTGATTGGCGATCTGTTGCGACAGCGCTGCATCATCCAATCCGCTCTCGTCCGGGTAGAGCAGTTCGCGCATCGTGACAGTAGGCTTTTGCTGCGCGGGTGAGTGCCAGATGGTGATCGCTCCATCGGCATCGGTCGGGACTTCCAGCGCTCCCACCTTGACGGCGACCATGTTCGCCTCGCCAGCATCGACCTCTCCCGAAGCATCGCTCGCCTTGAGAAGGAAAGCCCCCGCACCCTGCGCAACGCGCAGCGCCTCGATGGAAAGCGAAGGGTACCATTGCCCATCATTGCCGGTGATGAGCCGCACACGCCGTACGACCGCATCCAATTGTTCTTCCGGATCGTAATTTACGTCGCCTATGCCCGCGGCAGCCGCGTCCAGCGCGGGCAGGTTACGCACGGCATTGAGCCCCTCGGCCATCAGTCTGTCAGGTATCGTGCCGGAAATCGCATGTCCGGCTTTCGGTGCCGGTGCAGACTGATTGGAGGATGGTGAGAGGCGCATGGCCGTCACCACGGCCATGCGCGAAAACGCATCTGCCAGAACCTGATCATTGTCGAGGCGATCGGTGCTGACGGGAAGCGTGACTTGCGCGCCTGCCTTGGTCAGCCCCTCTACCGCTCGCAAGGGCGAGGTGCGATCAGCTTCGGAGAAGATGACGTCGAAGACCACGGTCGCAGCGCCCAACTCCTGCAAGCGTGTCACCACATCGGCAATGATCGTTCGGGGCCAGGGCCATTGTCCGATCCGGCGAATGGAGGCTTCGTCGACGTCCAGAACGACGACATCGGTTCCTGCCCAGACGCGCGGCTTCAGCCGCTGGTAGCTGTCGAAAACCAGCGTGTCCAACGGTGTCAGCGGCTTCGACGGCCAAAACGCCATGGACCACACGGCCAATGCCGCCACCAGTCCGAACAGCCAAACCGACACGAATTTGTTCCGCAGAAGTGTCATCGTCTCTGCGATTGTGCACGGGCGAAGGCGGTGGAATTGCTCATCAGACGGCTTTCATGATCCGTTGTCGCAGCGACGGCTGACACCAGCGAGTGACACGCGATGAATGCTGGAGCGACGGATCATGCGATGCAAGTGGCTATCGCGCCGAAGCCCTGGCTGTCGCCGAAGCGGTCTTACGTCGAGACGAGCCAAGGCAATCAGGTTGCACACATCGATACCAGACGTTCGACCTCCGTCTCTACCATGGGCCGTCCGGCGTAATGGAGGTCAGCAGGCAGATCGAGCGCCTGTCGGCGGCAGGCTTCCCGCATGTCGTCGTCCTCGATTGCCGAACGCATCGCCCGCGTGACGTCGCCGCTGTCCGAGACCGATTTGGCGCGCACCATATGTGCCAGTCCGGAATCCCGCAGGCGCTCGAACCGGATGCGTTTTTCGATGTCGACGGCAAAAGCGAGCTGCGGGACACCAGCCGACAGCGCTTCCAGCGCGAGATTGAATCCGCCGACATGGACGATCAGGGAAAACCGGTTCTTCATATCGGTGAGATCAACAGGCTCGCGATGAAGGCTTACCGCGGTGCCGGAGCAAATTTCGTCCATCGCGAGGTCGGCCCGGCTCGCGAATACGTCAACTTCCCGCTTCGTGGCGACGGCACCCTGCAGCATGGTCTGCAGTGGCATGCTTTTGTCGCTGACATACACAAAAACGGGATGGTTCGGATTGATGCTTTCACCTGCGCGAAGGGCTTGCACGCTCTTTTCGCGCGGGATTGCGGGGCCGGCATACAGTTCACAGCGCAAGTCACTGAAAGGGTCGGTCAGCGCGATGTCGTTACAGATGCGAATGTCGGCTTCGAAAACCTGCGGCAGCCTGTGAAGCTGCTCTCGACCGGTCAGGTGCAGCGCGCGATTGACCGCCGCCAGGGTCGGTTGCTCGGGAAGCGGAGGCCTGTCGGTAAAGTCAGGATAGCGTTCCATGTAGCAGGGGGGCAGTGTGTAGCCATTGCCGATGGCGAGCAGCGGCAGGCGACCTTTGGCAGCGAGTGTCACGTTGGGGGCGTAGTCGGCGACGATGCAATCTGCGCCGGTTCGCTCGAAGACCTGTTCCCACAAACGAATACGGGCGAACACGCGTTTGGCGTCGCCCATTCCCAGTGAAATCAGCGCGTCACCGAAGGATCGCACCCGGTGACGTGTGGGCACATCGGCGCTGAGGCCGGTGCTCGGCGGAACGGCAATGATCGCGTCGAACCTGTAGCGCCAAAGCTCCGCACTGTCTTTGAACTGTGAGGGATAGGCGAGCACGGTTCGCACGCCCAGCCGCCGGAACATCTGTGAAAGGGAAG
>JBCCRF010000241.1:0-4074 GCA_039208305.1 Pseudomonadota bacterium | reverse complement strand
TCCTTCATCAGCGAGGCCTGCTCCGCTTCCGGCAAAGGCGTGTCGAGATCGAGCCCCGCGCGCTCCTCTGCGGTCAATGCCTCAACCCCCTGCTTTGAAATGCGGCGGGTCACCTGCACGTCGGCTGCGCCCGCCTTCAG
The DNA here is from genome assembly GCA_039208305.1 of Pseudomonadota bacterium. Lineage (GTDB taxonomy): Bacteria > Pseudomonadota > Alphaproteobacteria > Rhizobiales > Rhizobiaceae > Pseudahrensia. The sequence continues at coordinate 3,934 of JBCCRF010000241.1, read as the reverse complement.
GGTCGCTTTCTTTGCCTGCGTAGTTTAGAAGATCGGGCGGTAGATATACCAAGTGTACCAGCCCCGCGCTTCCCACTCCAAGGCTTCGCCGAGCGCGCCCATATTTGACGGCGGATTGTCCAGCACGGTCTGCAAACGCTCCGGCACCATCTCGAACACCACGGTGATGTCGTCAGCCTCCAATGCCTGGATCAGCCTCGCCTGGATGCGGTGGTGGTCGCGATTGTCGTGGATTTCCCCGATGGCAATCGCCACTGAACCGTTGATCGCTTCGCGCAGATCGTCGGCAGCGACGGGTTGGATGCTCGGTTTGATTTTGAAGATACGGCCCACCAGCGGGTGGTCAGTCAGCTGCTCCTCTTGCCAATTCTCCGGTATGACAGCGCGGGCTGGACTTGAAGCGATGGCCAACGCGAGAAGAGCAATCGAGAGGGCTTTCATGGCAGGCTTCCTTTGCTCGAACTGGCACCGCTATCGCGTTTGCAAGCACCCGCGATGACGCTTACGATAGCGTCAATCGAAGAGGGATACGAACCACCACCATGCGACCAGTCGTCATCAGCGGCACGGGCGTTTTTACGCCGCACGAGACCATCACCAACGCTGAGCTCGTGGAAGCGTTCAACGCTTATGCAACGAAGCAGAACGAGGCGAATGCTGACGCCATTGCCACAGGCGAGATGGAACCGATGGCGATGTCCGACGAGGGCTTCATCTTTAAGGCCTCGGGTATTGAGCAGCGCTACGTGATGGATAAGCAGGGTGTCCTTGACCCCGACATCATGCACCCGACGTTGCGCCAGCGCACCGATGACGAACCGGGGATCATGGCCGAAATGGCGGTGGACGCTGCCCGCAAAGCGCTGGAGGCCGCAGGTCGTAAGCCGGAGGACGTCGACGCCGTTATCTGCGCCGCCTCCAACCACGAGCGTGCCTATCCGGCCATCGCCATTGAGGTGCAGGAACTGCTGGGTATCCAAGGGTTCGGCTTTGACATGAACGTTGCCTGCTCGTCGGCCACGTTCGGCATTCAGGCGGCTGCCGACATGATCCGCTCCGGTTCTGCCGATTGCATCCTGATGGTCAATCCGGAGATCTGTTCAGGCCATCTGGAGTGGCGTGACCGGGACTGCCATTTCATCTTCGGTGACGTGTGCACCGCCGTTGTGCTGGAGGCGAAGGAGAAGGCGACATCCGACGCGCAGTTTGAGATCATCTCCACGCGCTGTCTGACGCAATTCTCCAACAACATCCGCAACAACAATGGCTTCCTGCGCCGCACCCGCCCGGACGGCACGGCGGATCGGCGTGACATGCAATTCATGCAAAATGGTCGGCAGGTGTTCAAACAGGTGGTGCCCATCGTCAGCCAGATGGTGGTGGAACATTGTGAGGATGAAGGTATCGACCCCACAACGCTGCAGCGCATGTGGCTGCACCAGGCCAATAAATCCATGAACGATTTCATAGGCCGCAAGGTGCTGGGCCGCGAGCCGACCCGCGAAGAACAGCCCAATATTCTGCAGGATTACGCCAACACATCGTCGGCGGGCTCCATCATCGCCTTCTCCCAGAACAGCAACGATCTCGAGAATGACGCGTTGGGTATCATCTGTTCATTCGGTGCAGGCTATTCGGTCGGAAACGTCATCGTCCGGAAGGTCGCCTGACCTTTTCCAGAGCCTTGCTTGGCTGCCACAAAATCTAACATGCGCATTGTCGACAGTCTTACCTGACGATGGATTTTTAGCGCGAGATCGACAGCATAATGCGCGAACACCGACAGGTTTTGACCATCGTGAAACAGCATCATTACACGATGACGTGACGCATTTTGTTTTGTGATCGCGCTGCTATAGATTGAGCAAAGAGCATCGGTCTACCGGGAGCGTGATCCATGATTTTTGTTGCAGAAACCAACGAAGGCGGTCGTATCGAATACCGCGACACAAAGCGCTACCTGTGGTGGCTCGGTTTTACCGTGCCGCTGGTGCCGATCATCGCTATTGCGCTTTATTTTGCACTCGATGGTGCGGCCTGGGTCACGTTGCTGCCGCTGCTCTATTCGTACGGGGTTATTCCGCTTCTCGACCTCGCCTTTGGTGAAGATCACGCCAATCCGCCCGCAGAGGTGGTGGAGAAGATGGCGGAAGATGACTACTACCGCACGCTTCTGCTCGCTATCGTGCCGGTCTTCTGGGCCATGCTGATCGCCTGCGCGTGGTTTGTGGCCACCGCCGATCTGCCCTGGTGGGGCTACCTTGCGATAACGCTGTCCTGCGGAATGGCATCAGGCACCGCGCTGACGGTTGGTCACGAACTTGGCCACAAGCAGAGCCGCCTCGACCGGCTGTTTGCGATGTTCGCCACGGCCTTGTCCGGCTATGGGCACTTTTGTATCGAGCATAACAAAGGTCACCACACTTGGGTTGCCACACCCGAAGACCCGGCTTCCGCACGCTTCAACGAAAGCCTCTACGCCTTTGCGGGCCGTGAATTGCCCGGCACATTCAAGCGCGGGATGCACCACGAAAGCGAGCGTTTGAAGCGCAAGGGTTTCTCCTTCTGGTCAACCAAGAATGAAGTGCTGCAAGGATACGCTATCACGTTGGCAGCGTGGATTGTTTTGACCATCTGGCTTGGTTTCGCCGTGCTGCCGTTCCTCATCATCCAGAGCATCATTGGCTGGTTTCAGCTGACCCAGGCCAATTACGTAGAGCACTACGGCTTGAAGCGTGGCAAAAAAGAGAACGGTCGCTACCAGCCCGTCGAACCGCGCCATTCGTGGAACACGAACCACATCGTCTCCAACCTCGTGTTGTTTCACCTGCAGCGCCACAGCGACCACCACACAAACCCAATGCGCCCCTACCAGTCATTGCGCAATTTCGACGAATTGCCACGCCTGCCGTCGGGCTATCCGGGCTGCTTCGCCCTCGCCGTGATCCCTCCGCTCTGGTTCAAGGTTATGAACCCGAAGGTGATGGACTGGGCAGCCGGTGATATGGATGCGGTCAACACCGGCGAGGTGGAGACGATAAAAGTACCCAGCTGACCCAGTTACTCCACGGTAATCGTAATCACTTCGGATACCACAGGTGGGTCGTGCGGGATGTGGTTGTGGTCGCCCAAGACCATCTGCAGAGTGTGCTGACCGGGGCCAAGCTCTAGCGTTGTCTCTGTCTGTCCACCGCCGAAATGCCTGTGATTGTCGTCGGCGGGGATGACTTCGTCCGCTTCTCCAGCGCCCAAGTCGCCTTCCAGAAAGGCAGGGCGATTGACGAAGAGGTGGTGATGCCCTGTGCCCTCCTGCTCGACCCCGGCGGGGGCAACGCCCATCCCGCTTAAGCCGAACTGCACTTTCACAGGCCCTTTTACGGTGTCGCCATCATTCAGATTGATGAAATAGACCTGCGCGCCCGGCCGTGATGGCGTCTCCCCCGCAATGCTTACGCCACTTGCCATCGCGAAAAGTGCTAGTGCTGTGATGAGTTTTCTCATGATCCATATCCTCCCGGTGATCGTGGACTGGGTTATAGCTGCATGGATCGTGCATTGAGGCAAATGCGCCGTGATCACGTTTGCTGGAACTGCAGCCCGCGCCATCGTTTCCTAGAGACGATCCAGCATAGCATACCAGGTCAACGCGAGGACTTTCAGCGGATTGCGGAAAGCTGCGCCGCCGGGAAATGGCTTGATCTTCAGGTCTTGCAGTAGCCGGATTTGATCGCTGTTGCCGAGCCAGTGCTCGGCGATCATGCGGCCCGTGTACTGGCTCATCATCACACCGTGACCGGAGAAGCCACCAGCAGTCCACAGGCCCGGTTCCAGTTCGCGCACGAACGGCATACGCGGCATTGTGATGGCGACATTGCCACCCCAGGCGTGGGTGAGTTCGATGTCAGCCAGATCGGGATAGATCTCTGCGATCTGA
>JBCCRF010000240.1:0-4086 GCA_039208305.1 Pseudomonadota bacterium | reverse complement strand
GTTGAACCTGCGACATGATCTCCCCCCAGTCGCGCTGGCTAACGGTGCTGCTTGTTGCCGAATGCCAATTGCCCGGCGAGCATCGCAAGAAACGCGTACGCGAGAAGCTCTACCCCTTCCTCGATGACCGGGAATCCGGACCGCTCCGCAATTTCGGAGATCAGCGCCATGAGCGCCATCAGCGGGAAGGGCCACCAGACGATCGAGCGCAGTATGGTCAGCTTCTCGTCCCAAAGCGGGCGAAAGAACCGGAGGCCCCACACGATCAGGGCTGCGAGCACGATTGCTATGACGACCGCTTTTGTTGGCTCGCTGACGCACCAGCCGTCAGTGACCTTCTGGCAATTGGGGGTTTCGCGCACGAACATGGCAAAGCTCATGGCCAAAGTCGCCAGTGCCATGGACGCAACGATGGGTTGGAGAAGCCTTGCCAGCGCCGTCAGCGACAACACGATGGCAGCGGAGAGCAGGAATTGCTGCCCGGCTTCCAGCCCGCGATTTTCCACCAGAAAGTTCTCCGGACTGAAAAGGAGGAAAAGAGTGCCCAGCGCGACCGCAATCGCCAGCGCGACAAAGCACAGGCGGGCAGGGGGCAGGCAGGCACGCATTTCAGCGATGGTCATAAGGATCGTCGGTTCTTCATGCCGATAGTGGTGCGGCACAGATACGACAGTTCGCCCCGCTTGTCGCATCAGAAATCGGTCGGCGCACCGCCCTCTTCTTTGCGTTTTGCAACGAAGGCTTCCAGTTCCTCGCGAATGGCCTCGTCCATGGATGGAGCCTCGTACTCTTCGATGATCTGTTTGTAGAGCTTGTTGGCCCGTTCGGGCGTGCGGATGGAGCCACGTTCCTCGAAGTTTTCGTAATTGTTCCAGTCGGAAAGGAACGGTGAATAGAAGGCTGTCTCGTAGCGGTCCTGGGTGTGCTGAACGCCGAAGAAGTGACCGTTCGGGCCGACCTCCTTGATCGTGTCGATGGCGAGCGTTTCATCGCTCACTTCCATCGGTTTCAGGTAGGATTGGAACTGCTGCAACACCTCGCAATCCATCACGAATTTCTCGAAAGAGGCGCACAAGCCACCCTCCAGCCACCCGGCGGCGTGGTAAACGACATTGGTGCCTGAGGTGACGGCCGCCCACATGGAGTTCATATATTCCCATGTCGCCTGAGCATCTGGCACGTTGGCCGCGCAGACGCCTGAAGACCGCATCGGCAATTTGTAAAAACGGGCCATCTGGCCAGTGATCTGGGTGGCACGGATGTAATCTGGTGTGCCGAATGCGGGGGCGCCGGTTTTCATGTCAACGTTCGATGTGAACGTACCGATTGCGGCAGGGCATCCGGGTCTCACGCATTGCATCAGCACAATGGCCGCCAGACCTTCGGCGAGCGACTGCGTCACTGCGCCGACCATGGTCACGGGGGCCATGGCGCCGGCCAGCGTGAACGGTGTCACGATGGTGGGCTGGCCGCGTCGCGCCAGACGCATCAGGCCATCCAGCATGGGTATGTCATGCTTCAGCGGGGAGGTGGAATTAATGTTGGTGTACATGCGCGGCGTGGCCTCGAACTCCTCATGGGTGAGGCCACCGGCGATGCGCACCATCTCCATCACATCATCCACGCGCTCTGCGCCGAGTGAATAGGCGTGGACCACTTTGTCGGTCAGCGTCAGCTTGTCGTAGAGACAGTCAAGGTGGCGCACAGATGGATGGAGATCCATCGGTTCGACCGGATAGCCACCCGCGAAGTGGATGCAGTTGAAGTACTGGGTCAGTTTCAGAAAGTTCTGGTAATCGGCACGGGTGCCGGTGCGTCGCCCATTGTCGATGTCCGAGCAGTTAGGCGGGCTTGAGACGTTGCCGAACAGAATATGGCGGTTGCCAACGGTGATCATTCGGTCGGGGTTACGAGGGGTCACGGTGAAATGGTCTGGCGCAAGCGCCAGCTTTTCCATCACCATGTCGCGGTCCATGCGAACATTCTCGCCGTTCACCGTCGCGCCATGGGCTTTTAGAATATCGGCCGCTTCCTTGTTCAGGAACTCGATGCCGATGTCTTCCAGAATGCACATGGCTGCGTCGTGGATGCGGGCGACACCTTCTTCGTCCACCGGTTCGACAGGCGGGTCGAGGATCGTGGGAACATCCCAGGGCATCTGACGAATGGCAGGGCCACCGCGCCTTGCATTGCCCCGGCGGCCACCGCCTCGGCTCGAGCGCGTTCTTTGTGCAGCTTCGACAATCTCGGTCACGATTCACACCCCCCGTGTTTCGCTGCAAAGAAGCTTGTCTGCGAAGTTACAATCCGGCAAGCGCTTTTGCAGCGGTTTTGTAATTTTCGGCGCGCCCTCTTTGTTGGGCCCTGAGCTTTGATTTCGGGGATATGAGCCATGACGGCATTCACATTGTCGCGCCAGCCGGCGCAGGTTTGGGCAGCAGGTAGCCGGCTACTGGCGGGAAGCCTGGTTGCGGACAATTTCGGCGCGGCGCGGCGGGTGCTGCTGGTGGCAGATCCGGTGATGGCCGATCTCGGTCATCTGGGTGAACTGAAGGATGTGATCGAGGGCGCGGGTCACGCGGTCATCACGTTTAGCGATCTGGCGAGCGATCCGAAGGAAGCCTTCGTGGATGCCGCCGTCGAACTCGGGCGGGCGGAGCATTGCGATTGTGTCGTCGGTCTTGGCGGCGGGTCGGCGCTGGACACGGCGAAACTGGTCGCTGTGCTGTTACCATCGGGGGAGGGCGCCGCGAATTTTCGTCTGGCCCGCAAGCCGCTGCCATGGCGCAGCGTTCCGCTGGTTACGCTTCCGACGACCGCTGGAACAGGCAGTGAGACCACGGGAACGTCCATCATCTCTCAGCCTGATGGTGTGAAGAACTGGTTCTGGGGGCCGCCGCTTATCCCCGATCTGGCGATCATGGACCCGGAACTGACGGTCGGTCTACCGCCATTCTGGACCTTCTACACCGGCATGGACGCACTGGTTCACGCGATTGAATCGCGTACCAACCGCTACCGCTATGCGCCGAACAACGCGGTGGCTGAGCGGGCTATCACGCACGGGTTCACGTCGTTGGAGGAGGCGGTGAAGGACGGCTCTTCCATCAGCGCTCGGGCGGGGATGATGGCGGCAGCGGCACATGCTGGTACCGCGATCGGCAATACCGGCTGCGCGGTTGCCCATAATATCGGCCATGCCATTGGGTCACTGGCCGGTGTTCCCCATGGCCGTGCCGTCTCGATCGCTCTGGTGCAGACTATGGACTGGGCGGCGCAGGGCTCGCCCGATGGTTTCGATGCCGTGGCGCGCCTTATGGGCGGCGAGGGCGCAGGTCACGTCCATGATCAACTCCACGCGCTTGCGGAACGCTGTGGTTTCGGCCTCAGCTTCGACGATGCCGAACGCGCACAGCTCGACGAAGCGGCCCTTGCGCGCGCCATGGTAGAACCTGCCAATATCGACATGTTGACCGCCACCGCCCGCGATGCGGGCGAGGGCGATGTGGAGAAGCTGGCCGCTATGGCCTTAAGCTAGCAACGACCGATGCGCTCGCGGCCGGTGCGGTTGCCCAACCGGTCGAAGACCCACCGGTAGCGATTTCCGCGGAAGCAACCTTCCACCTGCGCTTCCAGCTTTTCGGCACCTCTGCTTTCCAGCGTTTTGAGCATGTCGAGCACGGTTTGCGATTGGCATTCGCCGCTGTTCCGTTCGCTTAAGATGTCACCGTAGCTGTCGACACGAACGGTGACCCTCCGCACGCCGCGACAGGCGTTCACCCTCCAACCGTCGCGGCTCTGCTTCAGGTCCAGATTCGAATAACCGGCCTCCTGAAGTTGGGCGATGACGTCTTCCCTTGATACGGCTGAGGCGCAGCGACCGACGCGCTGGCGGTTTCTGATCTCACCGTATTGATCGATGGAGACCTCCACCAAACGCTCACCGAGGCACGCTTCTGCCAGATAAGGTGTACGGCGGCGTTGCAACACGCGGATGCGGTCGAAACCAGCATCGGCCAGAATGTCAGGGATCTGCTGTGGGTCGATGGCTGCCCGGCATGTGCCGACCCGCTGCTGACCGCGAAG
>JBCCRF010000239.1:0-4140 GCA_039208305.1 Pseudomonadota bacterium | reverse complement strand
GCGGCATCCGCAAACGGCAGGAAGCCCGTTCCGACATTGCGCCAGAAATCGAGCATCGGGGTCGGGCTTGGTTGGCGGTCGTCTTGCACGGCTACGCGGACCTCCTAACCAATTTGACGGAGGTGGATTTGTAGAACCCGGTGCTGACCCGGTGCATGTCCTCGATGGCGAAGTCTGCCAGCGCGCCTTTGGCTTCCGCAATGGCTTGGCGAAGCGCCTTTTCCTTCACCGGTTCGATGGCGGGTGAGCGGTCATTCTTCGGGAAGAATTTGCCTGCGAATTTCATTGCCTCCAGCGCAGGCGTGGAGGGCGCGACGGTGAACAGGATCGAATTCGTCGTGCGCTGGGCGAACCCTTCCAGCAATTCCATGATGGTGGGTAGCGGGTAGTGGATCAGCGAGTCCATCGCAATCACATGGTCGAATTCGCCATGGTCGGCGGACATATCTCCCGCGATGAAGGACAGCCGGTCCAGCGCACTAGTGGCACGGTCATTGGCTTCTGCGATTAACGCTTCGGAAATATCGACGCCAAGCACCGTCGCACCGCGCGATGCTGCCTCTTGCGCCAGAACGCCCGTGCCGCAACCGGCATCGTAGACGCGGTGTCCTGTGACATCCTTCGGCAGCCAACCCAGCAACGTCGCGCGTGTTTCCTCACGCCCCGCCCGCACGGTCTCGCGGATATACGAGACCGGGCTTTGCGACGTGAGCGCCACCCATTTGTCCGCCGCCGTCTGACCGAAATAGGTCTTCAGCTCGCCGCGTCTGGTTTCGAACGAAACATTGCCCATGGCCGCGCGCTCCTAGTCGAAGCCGAGGAAATCAAAGATCTCTCGGTCCTTCATCGGTTCGGCTCGCATGGGCTCGACACCGTTCCACAGTTTGTCGGCTAGCGTCAGGTATTCGTTCTGGACAGCCAGCAGTTCAGGAGACTCCTCCATTTCGAAGAGCGTCGATTTCTTCAGCCGCGAGCGGCGGATGACGTCGAGATCAGGAAAGTGCGCGACGCGCTCCAACCCAACCACATCATTGAATCGGTCGATCTCATCCGTCGCCTTGGAGCGGTTGGCGATCACACCGCCGACGCGTACCTCGTAATTCTTCGCCTTCGCGCCGATGGCTGCCACGATGCGGTTCATGGCGAAGATGCTGTCGAAATCGTTGGCGGTAACGACCAGCGCTTTTTCGGCATGCTGCAACGGCGAAGCAAAGCCGCCGCAGAACACATCGCCTAACACGTCGAAGATGACCACGTCGCTGTCGTCCAGCAGGTGGTGTTCCTTCAACAGCTTGACCGTCTGTCCGACGACATAGCCGCCGCAGCCCGTGCCGGCCGGCGGCCCACCGGCCTCCACGCACATGACGCCGTTATAACCTTCATAAACAAAGTCATCCGTCCGCAATTCCTCGGAGTGGAAGTTCACCCCTTCCAGCGCGTCGATCACGGTAGGCACCAGCTTCTTCGTCAGGGTGAAAGTGGAATCGTGCTTCGGATCACAACCGATCTGCAGCACACGCTTGCCGAGCTTGGAGAAGGCGGCGGACAGATTAGACGACGTCGTGGACTTGCCGATGCCGCCCTTGCCGTAGATCGCAAACACCTTCGTGTTGCCGATCTCCATGTTCGGGTCGAGATGGACCTGCAAGGAGCCTTCGCCATCCAGGCCCGGCGGCAAAGGACGGGTCTTGTCCTTGAAGTGGCTGTTGGGGCCGAGAATATTCATGTTGCACCGCTTTCGGGTTCGACGCCTTCCAGCCGGTCTTCCAGCTCCTCACTGGCGCGTTGCAGCGCGTCCAGCGTGGCGTCGTCAGGGTTCCAATACTCACGCTCGTGGGCTTCGATCAGCCTGTTCACGAGGCGCGATGATGAGGCGGGGTTGAGCTGGGCCAGCCGGTCACGCATGGCATCGTCCAACACGAAGGTCTCGCTCATTTTCTGATAGACCCAGGGCTGCACTTCGCCAGTTGTGGCGGACCATCCCATCGTGTTGGTGATCTGGTTTTCGATCTCGCGCACGCCTTCGAACCCATGGTCCAGCATGCCGTCGAACCATTTGGGGTTCAGCGAGCGGGTGTGTGTTTCCAGCGCCACCTGATCGCCAAGCGTGCGCACCTTGCCATCGCCCTGCGTCTGGTCGGAAATGAAGACGGGCAGCGCATGTTCGTCGCCACGCGCCTTGCGCTGCTTGGCCACCGCGCGGGAAATGCCGCCCAGCGTATCGAAATAGTGGTCGATCGTTGTGACGCCGAGTTCTACGGAATCGAGGTTCTGATAGGCCATATCGACGTGGCCCATCACACGGTCGTGCAGGTCTGGCCGCGCTTCGGATTTGCCCTTGCGGTCGATCGCGAAATTCTTGCGATTGGAATAGGTATCCGCCAATTCGTCGTCATCGTCCCACGCGCCGGAGGAGACGAGCAGATTGACGTTGGAGCCGTAAGCGCCCTCCGCGTTGGAGAAGACACGGTAGGCAGCGTCGTCCACCGAACAGCCGTGTTCAGCGGCATAGGCAAGGGCGTGTTTGCGGATGAAATTCTGCTCTTCCGGTTCCTCGGCGGTCGCCGCCAGCCAGCTCGCTTCCGCCAACATCGCTGCCTGGATCGGCAGCAGATCTCGGAAAATGCCGGAGAGAGATGCCACCACGTCGATGCGCGGGCGTTTCAACTCGTCGAGTGGGATCAATTCCGCACCGGTGACACGGCCGTAGCTATCGTGGCGAGGTCGTGCGCCGATCAGCGCCAGCGCCTGCGCCATGGGCGCGCCTTCGGTCTTTAGATTGTCGGTGCCCCAGAGCACGATGGCGATGGTTTCCGGCAGCGCACCGTCCGTTTCCAGAGACCGCTCCAGCACCCTTGCGGCCTGCCGCGCGCCATCGCGTACGGCGTAGGCGCTGGGGATCTTGAACGGGTCAAAGCCGTGGATGTTGCGACCTGTTGGCAGCATGTCCGGGGTGCGGATGAGATCGCCTGACGGCGAAGGTGCAACGAACCGTCCATCAAGCGCGGTCATCAGACCGTCGAGTTCACGGTTGGCCGAAAGATTGGCGTTCGCACGCGCTAGCTTGGCGACGAGCGCAGCTTCATCGTCATTGGAGACAGCTGGTTTTTCTCCTGACGTGATGGCGTCCAGCACATCGCCTGGCAGCGTCGGCGCCTCCTCATCCCCCGCCGCGATGAGCGCCAGCATCTCGCGCCGCTCCGCTTTCGGCATGGCTTCGCCCAAGACATGCAGGCCGTGGGGAATCAGCGCCTGTTCCAACTCCAGCAGAGCACTGGTCAGTTTTGCCGCGCATCCAGCGGCGTCAGTCGGCAAGCCTTCCGCAAGATCGAGTTGCTCCGCCTGAGCCAGGACGAGTTCCAGCACTTCCGCTTCATCGGGCGACGCCGGCTGAAGATGGCGCAGCTTATCGAGGCTCGCCTTGAGTTCTGACAGGCCTTTGTAGAGACCGGCCTGCGTGACCGGTGGAGTGAGGTAAGACACCAGTGTCGCGGCCGAGCGGCGCTTGGCGATGGTGCCTTCCGACGGGTTGTTGGCGGCGTAGAGATAGAGGTTCGGCAGATCGCCGATCAATCGGTCGGGCCAGCAGGCGGCAGCCATGCCAACCTGTTTGCCGGGCATGAATTCCAATGCCCCATGGGTGCCGAAATGCAGCACGGCGTGGGCGTCGAAATCCTCGCGCAGGTAGCGGTAGAAGGCGGAGAAAGCGTGGGTGGGGGCGAAGCCATTCTCGAACAGCAACCGCATCGGGTCGCCCTCGTAGCCGAAGCCTGGTTGCACGGCGACCAGCACATTGCCGAACTGCTTGCCGAGCACGAAGATCGACGAGCCATTGGTGTTGTGGCGTCCTGGAGCTGGTCCCCAAGCCGCTTCTATTTCATTCAGATGCGGCTCGCGGCGCACATGGTCGTCGGCTGCGATGATGTGATGCACGTTGGCCAGCGCGCCGTATTGGGCTGAATTGCCAACGGTCACGGCTTCGCGCAGCGCGTCCGCATCAGCTGGCAATTCGCCCACGTGATAGCCTTCCGCTTCCATGCGGCGCAGCGTTGCGAGCGCGCTTTCGAAGACGGAGAGGAAAGCGGCTGAGCCGGTGTTGCCTGCGTTGGGCGGGAAGTTGAAGACGGTCAGCGCCACGCG
>JBCCRF010000238.1:0-4146 GCA_039208305.1 Pseudomonadota bacterium | reverse complement strand
CGTCCCAGCTCAGCGCGTTGCGCCCATTCACCTGCGCCCAGCCGGTGATGACGGGCTTCACATCGTGACGCCGCATCTGGTCTGTCGAATAGAGCGGCAGATATTCCATCAGCAGCGGACGCGGCCCGACGAGGCTCATGTCGCCGCGCAGCACGTTTATAAGACCCGGCAACTCATCAAGCGATGTCTTGCGAATGAAAGCACCTGTCTTCGTCAGCCGGTCAGCGTCGGACAAGGGATTTCCATCAGCGTCGACGGCGTCGCGCATGGAGCGAAATTTCATCATCTCGAAGGGTTTACCATGCAGCCCGGGCCGCTGTTGGCGAAACAGAACCGGCCCGCCCATCGTCCAGCGCACGGCCAGCGCGGTAGCGACGAGGAAGGGAGACAGTGCCACCAGCGCGGTCGCAGAGATCGCGATATCCATCAAACGTTTCATAAGGCAAGCCCCAGATCCTGCAGCAGTTTTGCGTTCACCTTGGCTACGTCGAACCGCTCCTCGGCAAAAGCGCGACCGGCAACGCCCATTCGTGCACCCAGATCGCTGTCAGCGCCAAGATGGCGCATTCGGTTTGCCAAAGCGTCAACATCGCGCACGGGAACGAGAAAACCGGTCTCTCCCTCACGAACCGTCTCGCAGCAACCGGGTGCATCGGTGGTGATAACAGGACGTCCACAAGCCATCGCTTCCAAGACGGAGCGCGGCGTGCCTTCGCGGTAGGAGGGCAGCACGTAAATGGACGCCAGTGCCAGTTCCGCCGCGACATCATCGGACGGGCCACGGTAGTCCAGGCCTTGCGCCGTGCAGTCCTCAATCTCAGCGGCGCTGACCGCATCCGGCCCGTCATCGCGCCAGCCAACGAGGCGGAACTCCCAATCGGGATGCTCTTGCTTCAGCCGCGCCGCCGCTTGCGCATATTCGCGAACGCCCTTGGAGATGAGCAGTCTCGCGACCATCAAGAAAATGGGTTTGTTAGGCAGGGGAGTGGGTGCAAACGCTCGAACATCTACACCAGAGCCAGCGGTGAAAACCACCTTCGAAGCATCGTCCAGACACCCGGTTGCCGCGAAATCGTCACGGTCGTCAGGATTCTGGAAGATGAGATGCGAATGGTGGCGCGCAGCAGCCGCATAGAGCCTGCGCGCCAACGCGCTCACCATGCGCTGGCGCATCTTTGCATTTTGATCGTTAGCGAAAGTGTAGCCCAAGCCCGTGACCATCGCGGCGCTGCGGATGCCTAGGGACTTCGCTGCCAATCCGCCCCAGATGTTGGGTTTGATTGTATAGGTGAGCACGAGGTCTGCGTTAGTCTTACGAAACAGGCGGCGTAGATGCCGATAGGTCGCTAAATCGGCCAGTGGGTTTGCGCTCGTCCGCGCCATGGGTATCTCACGGTATTCCGCTCCAAGCGCCGTCAGCTTTTGGCGAATATCGTCGTCAATATTTGGCGCAGCGGCGATGACCTTGTGCCCTTCGGCTATCATCGCCTCGATCAAAGTCCCGCGAAAATTGACCAGTGATGGGGCGTAGGAGCCGAGCAGGACTATCCGGCTCATACGACGGTCTTTCGGTCTTCACCGCGCGTGGTTAGCAGCCAGGGCAGGGGCAAAAGTGCCCAGAGAGCGAGGCCGGCAACCGCGAAACCGGCAAAGACGTCAAGCGGTCCGCCGTAGCCGATGACGGCGAACACGGCAGCATAGCGCGGGATGATGACGCAGATCTCCCAAGCCAGCACGACCTTCTGCAAGCCGCGCGATTGCATCAGGCAGATCGCAGGTATCTTGAAGGCATCCGCCGCAACGCCAAGCGCCAGCCATCCGGCGATCAGTCCCGCCAACCCCCATTCGGGCCCGAGGAAGGCTACGAATAGCGGTTCGCCAAATACAAACAGGACCGCAGCTACCGCTAGCGCAAGTGCAGCGATGGCGCCGCTATGCTTCAGCGCCATGCGATTGCCCGCGCGCTCGTCCATGTCTCTCAGCGCGGGTAGCGCAGCCTGTCGATAAGCGGAGCCGAACAGCGTGACAGGTGCGATCAGCAAGCGGTAGGCGACCCAGAACTGCCCCGCGAGCATGGTCTGGTCGAAGGCCACCAGCACCAGCGGCAGCCCGTTCCATGATAGAGCAGCCAGCCAGCCCTGTGGGACGCCGTAGAGCGGAAAATGGCGATAGCGCTTTGCCGTCGCCCACAGGTCCGATGCAGGTGCAAAGATGAACTCCGCGCGGTCATGTTTCCACCAATCGGCACCTGCAGCGATAAGGGCAATGAGAGCCCCGAACGTAGCGCCCGCGATCAAGCCCCAACCCAGCAGCGCAAACAGGATGATCTGTGACATGACCACCATGACGCTGCGCAGCACCGCGTTGCGGGCGGATATGGTGAACCTGCCCTGCCGACTGCGCCAATAAGTGAAGCAATCCAGGCTCGCGGCAAGGATGGTGAGAGTGACAGCTGCAATGATGAAGGAAGTGGATGCCATCCCGTCCGGCGCCCGCCCCAGTGTAATCGCGATCAGTCCGACGACCGGCACTGCAAGAACTGACGTCATGAGAAGCGACACGGTCAGCAACCTTTGAGCTTCGCGCTCCGACGATACCGTTGGCACAGCCATCTGATAGCGCCCGTGCACCACCACTGCCGCCAGCGAGACCACCGCCATGAGCGCGCCGAATTGCCCGAAGGATAGCGGATCGTAGAGCCGCCCGAGCAGCGGCAGCGCCGCGATCGTTGCGATCTGTGCAAGCCCGCCACCGCCCAGCATGGTGAGAAATCCCCGCCGCATCAGCGCACCCAATAGTAGATCAGGAGCACGCCGTAGCAGGCCGTCATGATCATCGCGCCTTGGCGGATCTCATTGCGCATCAATGGCATGGCGGCAAAAATGACAGGAATGGCGAGGGCTACGAACCGGAAGCCCGGCAGAGACAGAAATTCCGCTATCGCGCCAAACAACGTGATGAAGGTTGCAAATGCGTATTCCCAACTCGCAGCGTTCCGTCGCGCTGCGGACGCCGCAAGCGCGATGCCCAACAAAAGCCAGTACATCACGTAGGCTGCGGTTTTGTTGCCGTAATCCGCCAGCTGACGCCGGTCCCCCGCTTCATCGGCAAGGGTCGGCAGGAACGTGGCAATCACGACGACCATCACCGCCGCGCCACTGGTGATGAGCACGCTTCGCATCACCGGGGTGACCTGCGGCAATGATGTGATGATCTTGGCCCCTGCAAAGACCGCCAGCACCATTGTCATGGCTGTGTGGATGAAGGGCAAAGCCAAGAGTGCCGGCCACCGCAACCACATGAAGCGGCAGGATTGCCCAGTACCGACTAGAGCGAGAAAAATCGAAAACGCCAATGCACTGCGCACCTGCGACGACAAAAGGTCAATCGTAATCGGGTTTGTGAGCACCAGCGCTGCCAGCAATGCGCCGACATATTGCCGCAGGAAGCGGTGAGTCAGAAAAGCGGAAACGAAGGTGACGCTGGAGAGAAAAACATCCGGCTCCAGATTCATCCGCGCGACGAAACCCAGCAGTGCGAACCACAGATATTCGAACTTGAGCCAGCCCATCAGCGAGTTTTCCCACTGGAAGGCCCGCATGCCGTAGTCGCGCAGATCGTAGATGCGCGTCGTGTAGTTCACGAGGTCCGCAAACTCATCGCCGCGCACCCATTCCCACGGCATGAAGACGATGAAGAGCGCAAAGGCGATGCTGGAGAGTTCCGGCGCGAGTGCGCCATTGCGCCTGGCCGACGTGATGACGGGACTGGACGGCAGGGTTGTGGCGGAGACGCTCATGCGGCCAGCAGTCGCTCGAGAAATCGTTCAGGTCTGCAGGCTTTGAGCACCTTCAGGACATCTTCTGTTGCATCTTTGGCACTGGACGCTTCGAGCAGATGTTGAGCCAGGGTCGCGGGCGTCGTTTCAGCGCTCACGACAACGCCGGGCAGGGCATCCAGTCCGCCTGCGCAATTGGTGGTTACGACGCGCCGCACACCGCACGCCAGCATCTCGGGGATGACGTTGGGGTAGCCTTCGACATCGGACGTCAGCAGGCCGAGATCGCATTGCGCCATGATCGGTGCCGGGGACGCCACGCGACCGGTGAAGGTGACAGTGCTCTCCAAGGACGCCTGTGATACCTG
>JBCCRF010000237.1:0-4187 GCA_039208305.1 Pseudomonadota bacterium | reverse complement strand
GGTGAAGGAGCGTGTAGGATTCACCCCCTAAGAATTGGGGTGCTGGATTGGCGCTTGTAACTGATGGTAGGCCGCCCGCCATCGGTAAAAGCTGCTGCGACCAGTGCCGAAGGAGCGGCAGGTTTTGTTGATGTACCCTTTCTCCTCAGCGTGTTGAAAAGTATGCAGCTTGCGCACGATCGCGCGTTTGTTCTTATCCACGAACATCTGCAAGAGGACCGGCTCTTCCTCATGAAGGTTTTGGCATAAGGGTCCTAAACCATTTCGCTAGGCAGTTTCGAACCGCTCAAACCGTTAGCCATTTCACGGCGTTTGGGGCTATTTCAGACGATGAAAAAGCGATGGCGGAGAGACAGGGATTCGAACCCTGGGTACCCGTGAAGGCACAACGGTTTTCGAGACCCCCCGTTCGACCACTCCGGCACCTCTCCGCGAGGTCGGCTGATAGGCCGCCCGAGCGTTTAGCGGGGGTTTTCCCCTGTTTCAACCGGCAATCGCATGGTTGGTGCTGCCAGATCGCGTTGTCGGTATGGGGAATTCAACATGAGTCTGGGCATCGCGTGGCGTGTCTGCGGGCGGTTTCGGTGCCGATAAGGCGGTCATGCCCAAATGGAAACAGGCAACCCCTAGGTCATCTAGTTGAAGCTCTTAGCCTTTGGACCTTTGTCGTTTTCATCCTCGTGCCCTGCTACAGTGGGCATCAACGGAAACTGTTTATTAGCCATATTTCCTTAAACATCATCGGTACCGAAGTTTCATGTCGTGCCGGGCTCTTGGAAAAGCAATCAGCAACAGGAAGACAGGCCCTGCGCAATGCGTTGTTGCGCAACGTGAAATGGCTTTTTGTCTTTTCCGTTGCCGCCAACCTGCTGATGCTTGCCATGCCGATCCATATGATCGCGGTATATGATCGGGTTCTGGTTTCGGGCAGCCGTGAGACGCTGCTTTACATCACGGCCATCGCACTCGCCGCGCTGATTTTGCTGGGGGTCACAGAAGCTGTGCGCATGATGATCGCGCAGCGGATGGCGGCGCGCTACGTCACCGGCACGGCGGGTCCGCTTTTTTCGGGGCTTATCCATGATGAGGAAGCGGGTCGTGAAAAATCGCAGCTGATGCGCGATTTCTACGCCTTGCGCACGTTCCTTGCGGGGCGTGCCATGGTGGCGCTCTTCGACCTTCCCTTCACACCGCTGTTTCTGGTGCTGCTGTTCACCCTGCACATCCATCTCGGGTTTCTGACCTTGGGTGGAATTATCATTCTGGCGGGGCTCGCTTTTGCCAACCGCAAGCTTTCAAGTGAATCGAGCCAGCAGGCCACGCGCTCCAATTCCGACGCCGTTGCGTTCTCTCAAGCCGTGCTTAATCGCGACGAGGACATTCGCGCGATGGGGCTGTTTCCGACGTTCCTGCAGCGCTGGGGCAAGAAGATGGAGGGTGCGCTGAACCATGCCGATGATGCGGCCTCCGTCGAGGCATTCTTCTACGGGTTGTCCCGTTTCTTCCGGCAGGGTTTGCAGATTACCATCATGGCATGGGGTGCCTTTTTGGTGCTGGAGGGTAACCTGTCGGGTGGGGTTATCTTTGCAGCATCGCTGATTTCCAGCCGCGCTTTTGTGCCGGTTGAGCAAGTTATCGGATCATGGGACCGCGTCGTTCATGCCTGGGGTGCCTGGAACAACCTGTCGGATTTTGTCGAAGCAGCACCCATTCGGCCCTCCGCCATCGTTCCGCAGATGACAGTCGGTGATGTAGACGTGGAAGGGCTGCATTACGAAGTCGATAGCGGCAAGCGCTCGCTCTCCATCCTGCGCAATATCAATTTTTCCTTGAAGTCGGGAAATGTGCTGGCGATCATCGGACCGACCGGTGCTGGTAAATCCACACTTGCCAAACTCCTCGCGGGCGCGATGCAGCCCACCTTTGGGTCAATCCGGCTGGACGATTTTGATCTGTCCATGTGGCCCGACAATCGTCGCGGCTCATCCATTGGTTACGTGCCACAGGATGCGCGCGTGTTTCCGGGCACGATTGCGGAGAACATCTCCCGTTACGAGACCTATCCGGATGAAGACCGCATCATTGAGGCCGCACGCCGCGCCGGCATTCACAGCCAGGTGGCCAAGATGCCGGACGCCTACGCAACGATCGTGTCGTCGGACAACAATTCCCTGTCCGGCGGGCAGCAGCAGCAGGTCGCACTGGCACGAGCCTTCTATGCGAGCCCCCGTGTACTGGTATTAGACGAGCCCAACGCGCATTTGGATCAAGCGTCTGAAGACGCCTTGCTACGTTCCCTTTCGTTGGCGCGGGACGAGGGTGTGTCCTCCATCGTGGTGTCCCAGCGCCGTTCTATCCTTAAGGTCGCTGATTTCGTGCTGACCATGAATGATGGCGAGATCGTCTCCTACAAGGAGAATCACGGTCAATGGCGTGCCCGTCATAGCGATGATCGCGAAGTTGCCGCGCCTCCGATGGGCGGCGGTAAGCCCGAGGTGTCGGTCAGTCACCTCAACGCGGCTGCACCACGGCGCAGCGGTCAGGTTCGTGTGGAGGCTGAGACGTAGCCGTGGCCGCTTCCAACGACTCCTCCGATATCCATTGGCATGGTGATGCCCGCACCGACAGCAACCCGGTCATTCGGTTCGGCTTCTGGTCGGTGTGCGCGCTTATGGTGGTCTTTCTTCTGTGGGCGACCCTTTTCCCGCTCGCTTCTGCTGTCATTACGCCGGGAACCTTCGTCTCACAGGGCAACAACAAGCTGGTGCAGCACCAGACCGGCGGGCGTGTCTTGCAGATCTTTGTGCGTGACGGCGACTTCGTGACGGAGGGTCAACCGGTCCTTGCGCTGGATACCACGTCTGCCCAGGCTGATCTGACGAAGCTTGAAGCGCGCTTTGCGACTTTGACGGCGCTCAAACTGCGTTTGGATGCGGAGCGGTCGGGCGGCTTGCGCTCTTCGCCGCTCACGGCGCAAGGCGTAGGCGGTCGCGCCACGCCACTGACCACAAGCAGCCTCGGCGATGAGACCGGTGGTCTGCGTCTTCGTTCCAGTGATGGTGATCTTGTGGAGCTGGCTGCGACCGCACCGCCGCCGCTGCCGGTTCTGCCTGCCGATAACGCCATGCTGCAAAGCCAGCGCGATGCTTATTTCAGCGGTCGCGCCGTGCTAAAAAACAAGCTCGATGGTCTTGAGCGCAAAGCAGAAGCGCTCACTGACCGCCGCGTCGGGCTGGACGCCCGTATTCGCTCCCAGACTGCCTTGCAGGACATGACGCGCGATGAGTTGCGCCGTCTGCGCCCGCTGGCGCAATCGGGTTACATCGCTCGCAGCCGTGTCGATGGGCGTGCGCGTACCTTGCTGGAGCTGGAGGGTGTCATCACCGATCTTGAGTCGGAGCAGGCTGCGCTCGATACGCAGCTGGAAGAGATCCGCATCGAGATGAGCAAGCTCCAACTGGAAAGCGTGGATGCCGCAACTCAGGAATATTCAAAGATCATCGGTGAGCTGGCCGAATTGCGCGATGCTCGTCTCGCTGCGCAGGCCGCCGTCGATGGGGCACTCCTTCGTGCGCCTCACTCCGGTCACGTCATCAAACTGGCCGTCACCACTGTCGGCGGTGTCGTCGGTGCTGGGGACATTATCGGCGAAATTGTTCCGGAAGGTCTGCCACTGGTTGTGGAAGCGCGTGTCCAGCCGGGCGACATCGACTACGTAAAGATCGGTCAGGAGGCTGACATCGTCGTCACGGCCTTCAACCGTCGTCTTGATGACAGCCTAACGGGCAGCGTAGTCTATAAGGCCGCTGATGCCCAGCGGGATGAGAAGACTGGGGATCCTTTCTTTTCCGTGCGTTTAGCCATTGGACCCGGCCAAATTGACCGTGAAGGCAGCGAAAGGCGCATGATGGATATTCAGGCTGGTATGCAGGGCGAAATCTACATTCACACGGGCAGCCGCACCTTCATGACCTATTTGGTCAAACCGATGATCGACAGTTTCCGTCGCGCGTTCCGCGAAACGTAGAGGGCAAGGAAGGGCGAAAGACAGGACGAACCGCAAATTGCCATCGTGGTTAACGATTTGTGCAGGATGCGAGGAATAGAGTGAGGCGGATCGATAGGTTCGTCGGTTGAGTTGCGTAGCGCCACCTTGTTTCGGGGCGTTTGAGTGAGTGTCTATGATG
>JBCCRF010000236.1:0-4194 GCA_039208305.1 Pseudomonadota bacterium | reverse complement strand
GTCGGCCACCAACGCTTCCAGATAGGTGCGGGAGCCGCCGACCACCGGTCCCCATTTTGGCCGATTGTCCACCTGAAGCAGGGCGTGGTTGCGGAAGAAGGAGATGAATGCCCTGGCCGGATAATCCATCACGTCGCCCGCATCGCTTGACCAGATGGCTGCCCCCATCGGCAACAGATGGTTTTGGACGAAGGCGCGGCTATAGCCTTTGCTGGCGAGATACTCGCCAAGCGATTGCTCCGCCGGCATGGCGTCCAGATCGGTTGCCGCTTCCTTGAAGAAGCGCAGGATGTCGCGGATCATCGTCCAGTGGGCGGGACTGGCGATGTTTGACCATTGCCCGAACAGCGCCGCGTAGGAACCGCCGGAATATTCGTAGCCGCCTGAGAACCGCGAGACCGCAAAGCCCATCATCGTGTCGTGAACGGGCACATCGAGATGATCGAACAGCGCGACGAGATTGGGGTATGTGGCCGAGTTAAAGCAGATGAAACCTGTATCGACGGGGACGGTTTTGCCGTCGACATCCATGTCCACCGTGTTGGTGTGGCCGCCAAGCCTGTCATCGGCTTCCAGCAATGTCACGCGGTGCTTTTTCGACAGCAGCCAAGCGGCGGAAAGGCCAGAGATACCCGACCCAATGACGGCGATGTTTTTGGAGTTCATGAGGCCTGTTCCGATTGGTGCAACCGTAGTTCGACTGCGGTCCGCACATATTCACTCACAGGCCCCTATTTACGGGATGCCCGCTGGCCCGGTTTCATGCAAGGGGCGATCAGCGATTGGTCATCAGGCGGTTCAATTCGCCGCGCCAATCGATCATACGGATCGGGGTCCCGTGGACGCCGCTTTCGAAGCTGACCATGCGGACAGGATAGTCGCGCCGTTTACTGCGCAGTTTCGACAGGTAGCTGCGCCAGCCGGAATGGGGGAACACCTGATCAGCGGTGCCGTGGGCCACAAGGATGGGCATATCGCGCGTGTTGCGCTGCATCGTTGCGCTTTTCAGAAAATTGTCGTTCCATCGTGCGCCCAGAAGGATGATGCCGTCCATCAGCGCTGCCGTCGCAGGCTGCGACGCCATTTGCCAGCAGATGCTGCCACCCATCGAACCGCAGGCGATATAGAGTTTGCCGCGCGGTGATAGAACGCGCGCATGGGTGGCGAGGGCCTTGATGTCCAGCGCTCCCTTTCTGCCGAAGCCGGAAAAATCAGGCGTCAGAAGCAGTCCGCCATTGCGCACCATCAAGTTTTGCAGACGGTTGAAATTGCCGCCGAAGGTCCAGTCATTGACGCCCTGACGTCGATTGCCGCCCTTACCGTGCACGTAAATGACTGTGACCTTAGCCCCGCCATTGTAAGCGCCGACTTCGAATTTCTTCTGCGTACCATTGGGCGAAGCATAGCTGCGGACGCGGCGGCTCCAGCGCACGGATGTATCCACAAAACGGTCATGGGCCTTGCGGCGCAGAACCTTGTCACGCTGCACCATATCAAGTTCGCGATTGTAGGGGATGGTCACGTCACCGGCGGAGTTGGTCTCCAGCGCCGGGCGATAGGCGAACAGATCATCCTTGAACGGGGCGAGTTGCGCGGTAGCGGGCGCGGCAATCATCAGCGATGCGGCAATGATCATGGCTCTCAATGCCATTTCGGTTCTCCTGCCGTGGGTGTGATCCGTTTGGCCATCTGGTTTTCGCGGTAGGAAATCCAGCTGGCTGCCACGACGATAATCGTCCCGCCGAGGATCACCCACGGATCAACCGCCTCGCCGAAAGCGAACCAGCCCAGAGCGACCGCCCAAACCAGCTGCAAAAATGTGATAGGCTGTGTGACCGAAATAGGAGCAGCTGCCAGCGCGCGTGTCATGGCGTAGTGGCCGAAGGTGGCGCAAATCGCGCAGGCAAAGAGGAATGCAAGTTCGCGAAGCGTCGGCCATTGCCAGTCCCACAGCGCGAGCGGGAAGAGAAAAATCGTGACACAGATCGTCAGCATGACGACGATATCAGCGGACGACATGCGGCCTGTGAGGCTTTTCGTCATCAGATACGAAGCGGCGAAAAGGGGGGCCGTTGCCAGTTGCGCAAGCTGTCCGATGGAGATTTCCTGAAAGCCGGGTCGCAGGATCACCAATGCCCCCAGCAGGCCAGCGAGAACGCCAAGCATGCGCCGCAGGCGCAGCCGTTCGCCCAGAAAAATCGCCGCGCCGATGGTGACGACGATGGGCGTTACGTAGCCGATGGCCGTCACTTCCGCGATCGGTATGCGTGCCATGGCGTAGAACCAGAGCGTCACCCCGAGAGCATGGGCAAGGCCGCGCAGGGCGGAGAATTTAATCACCTCGGCATCTGGCCGGTTCTTGAACAACCGTAGTATCGCCGGGGCGAGCAACACGAGGCCGAATGCGTAGCGAATGAAGGCCGACACCGGGGCTGGCAGGTCGGAGCCAAGTTCGCGAACGATGCCTGTTACGGCAACGAACATGAGCGTCGTGACCACCATCCAGGCGATGCCCTGGAGCGGCAGGCTTCGCGGTTGCGAACCGGTCAGGCCGGTAACGCTCACTGCAGCAGTTGCGTGATGGCGGAGTCGGATGGTTTGGGCGTCATGGGTGGCGCTTTCGACGACAGGCAGCCGATCTTTTGGTCACGCCAGAATGGGTTGTTCTGCGCCATAACGCATTTCGCCAAGTAGGAGCGGTTGTCCACGGTGAGGCAGATTACGTCGCCGATCTCATGCCGGTCGCCGTAACGGTCGGTGCAATAGCATTCGATCACACTGCCATCGGGGCGGATGACATCCGCAAATGCCGGCGATGTGGCCGCAACAAGCAAAACAGCACTGACGATCAATTTAAGCATAGCCGCAGGATAGCCACCGGTTTTCGGCATGAAAAGGGCAGCTTGGTGCGAATTTATCCACCGAAGCGGTGATCGAGCCATTCGATGAAAGTGGCGGTGGTTTCGTTGCGGTTCAGCTCATTGAGGCTTTCGTGGCGTGTGTCTGCGAGTTGTTCGAGGGTGACGTCGGACATGCTGCGAGCCTTCATGCGATCGGCCAGGTTCTGCATGGCTTTGCCTTTTTCGGTGCAGGGATCGTCCAGCCCGCCGAGCAGATGAACAGGGAGATTGGCAGGCAGTTTTGCTAGTTGCGCATCGTCGGCACCGGCTGCGATGCCATCGCTAACGGCAAGCCACAGGCCGATGGTGACGGGAAAGCCGCAGAGCGGGTCGGCAATGTAAAAGTCGACCTCGCCCTCGTCGCGCGACAGCCAGTCGAAATCCGTGCGGTTGGGAGCGAAGGCCTTGTTCCAGGTATCGAAGGTCAGGCTGCGCGCGAGGCCCGACGGCACATCGGAGCCCTTGAACGCCTTCTGCACCTTCAGGATGGAGCGAAAGACCGCCAGCAGCGCGCCGCCCTGGACGCCCGAGTTCCAGCAGGCGATGGCGTCTGTGTCGCCGGGGTTTCGCAGCGCGTGATTCAAC
Source organism: Pseudomonadota bacterium (assembly GCA_039208305.1). Classification (GTDB taxonomy): domain Bacteria; phylum Pseudomonadota; class Alphaproteobacteria; order Rhizobiales; family Rhizobiaceae; genus Pseudahrensia. The sequence goes on along the minus strand of JBCCRF010000236.1, from coordinate 709 downwards.
GTGATGATCGATCCCATGGAATGGCCGAAGGTGATGATTGGTAGATTAGGATTCTCGTCCCGCGCTAGTTTTTGAACAGCGCGGAGGTCAGCCAGAATACCACTGAGACCTTCCGCTCCGAAATGGCCCAGCGATGATTGCGGGTTCTGCGTCTGGCCATGTCCGCGGTGGTCATGGGCGATGACAGCGTAACCGGCATCTGAGAGCGCTGCCGCAAATCGTTCATAACGCCCCGCATGCTCCGCCATGCCATGATTGATATGAACTATGGCTTTTGCCTCGCCCGAAGGTGACCCGCGATAGATCGCGGCGGTGGTGCCAGTGTCCAGCGTGGTTGGTGTTGCGGTCCACATGATGCGTCGAGCCCGTTTCATTGCTGCGCACCTATCAAGCACAGGTCGAAGGTCGTGACGAGGCTGTGGTGTTGATTGGAAAGGATGTGCTCTGCACCTCTCCATAGATGCCATTGTCATCGCGGCCCGCGGGTCAGAATCCATTTTTTCAGAGCATGCCCATGCATGGGTGGCGGAGGTTTGTAGGCATGCCGACAAATCCGCACGCCTTTAGACGCCGGATTGATGAAAGGAAGAGTGAGCCAGCGGGACGAAGGGGTCTGCTGTATGCCGTAGTTTGCGGCGAAGAAGTGCATCACCCTTCGCCCCGCTCGATCCTGCTGCACAGGTGTCTCTCAACCTGCAAGTCGGCACCC
>JBCCRF010000235.1:0-4290 GCA_039208305.1 Pseudomonadota bacterium | reverse complement strand
CCTGCACACATGAAGAGCGTGATTTTTGCAAACGCGTGGGTCACGATGTGCATCCCACCATCCACGGCGCTGCTCGGGCTGGCGAGCGCCATATAGAGCATGATATAGGAGAGTTGGCTTACTGTCGAATAGGCGAGGCGCTTCTTCAGATTGTCCTGCGCCATGGCGATGAGCGAGGCGAGGATGATAGAACCTGCAGCGATCCACACGAGCCAGTGTGATGCGCCTGTGCTGGAAAGATTGTCGATTCCGAAGATATAGACGCCCACCTTCACCATCGTGAAAACGCCGGCCTTCACAACTGCCACGGCGTGTAGCAATGCGCTGACAGGTGTCGGGGCGACCATCGCGGCCGGTAGCCACTTGTGAAATGGCATCAGTGCTGCTTTGCCGATACCAAAGGCGAATAGTGCAAGCAAAATTCCCATAAAGAGCGACGTGACTTGCCCTTCGCCCAAGATGCCACCCGGTGTGAACTGCGTTGTCTCCGCGATGCTCCACATCCAGACGATGGCAGGCAGGAAAAAGAAGATACTCGTCCCCATGAGGATGCCAAGATAGATGCGCGCGCCGCGCACGGCCTCCGGCGTGCCTTTGTGGGCCACCAGCGGATAGGTGGAAACCGTCAACAATTCATAGAACAGAAAGAGCGTGAGCAGGTTGGCGGAGTAGGCAATGCCGAGGGCTGCAAAGATCGCGAAGGCGAAACAGGCGAAGAACCGCGCATGGTTCTTCTCGTTGTTCCCCCGCATATAGCCGATGCCGTAGATATGCGTGACGACCCAAAGAGATGACGCTACCAGTGCGAAAACGAAACCTAGGCGCTCGATCTCGAAGGCGAGCGAAAGGCCGGGGCGGAACTCCACCAAAGTGATGGAGTAAGTCTCGCCCGCCTGAAAGCCGAGGAACATCGACAGCACACAGGCGAAGGTACCGAGCGTTGCGACGAAGGTCAGTCCGTCGCGCACATTGTTCTGCGTCTTGAGCACCAGACACATGATACTGGCCGAGAACGGGATCATGAGCGACAGAGCGAGAAGCATGTTGGGAGACATCAGCGACCGATCTCACCGATGATGGTGGCATCACCCAGGTAACCGCCTTCGAGAAGGCTGCGTGCAGCACTCTCACTGATCGAAAGCACGTCGTTGGGGAAGATGCCGAAATATATGGTCGCGATCACGAGAACCCAGGTTGGCAGCAACAGGGAAAGCGGAGCCTCCTGTGTAGTTCGCCCGGCAGGAATCGGCTTCAGATAAAGCGTTTCCACGGTTCGCCAGACATAGATGATGGCGAGCAGTGAGGAAGCCACGATGAGCATCGAGACCAGCCACCAACCTTTTTCGAAGGCGGCAAAGAGAAGCTGAAATTTGGAGATGAAGCCTGCCGTTCCCGGAACTCCGATCAACGACAGGCCACCGATGACGATAGCCGCGCAGGTCCATGGCATCTGTTTGCCGATGCCGGCCATGTCCCGCACTAACGGGCTTCCGATCCGGTAGATGATCGCGCCAACGGCAAGAAACAGCGCACCCTTCGTGATGGCGTGGTTGAACATATGGGCCATGGTGGCTGTCACGCCGTCGATGGTGATAAGAGAAATACCAAGCAGCATATATCCCACCTGCGCGACGCTGGAGAAAGCTAGTAGACGCTTGAGATTGGCCTGATAGATGGCGATCGCCGAACCGACAAACATTCCGAGCATGGCGAGTGGCATGATAATGTACTCGAGCGTATTGATCTCAAAAATGAAGTTTGTCGAATAGACCGAGAATAGGAACCTCAGCAGCACGTAGATCGCCACTTTGGTAGATGTTCCTGCCAGGAATGCTGAGATCGACGACGGCGCGAAGGCGTAAGCTCCTGGTAACCAACGGTGCAGCGGGAAGATCGCGATCTTCAGCCCCATACCGATCACGATGAAAGCAAGGCCGGACTGAACCGTGCGATTGTCCTGCATGCCATTCAGCTTTTGCGCCAGATCGGTGATGTTCAGCGTGCCTGTGGCTTGAAAGATCATACCGATGCCGATGACGAAGAAGGTCGCACCGATCGTGCCAAGGATCAGGTAATCGTATGCCGCTGAAAGCGCCCGCTTGTCCCGTTTCGCGCCCATCGCCACAAGCGTGTATGTGGCGAGCGACGAAATCTCGAGGAACACGAACACGTTGAAAGCGTCGCCGGTGATCGTCACACCTAACAGCCCCGTGAGGCAGAGCATCAGGCAGGCGTAAAAAAGAGTGTGATGGCGCTCTGGAATTTCCTTGCGAATGCTTTCGCGGCTGAAGGGCATAATTACGGCTGCAAGTGCTGATACGATCACCAGCACGAAGGCATTAGCCGCATCGACACGGTACTCGATCCCTATGGGCGGTGCCCACCCGCCCATAGCGTATGACAAGACGGTGCCGTCACGGACAGCAGCCAGCAGCAGCAAGGATGCGGCCAACGATATGCCGGTCGCCAGCCAGCAAATCGCAAAAGCAAGATTTCTATTGCCAACGATGACCGCAAGCGGGCTCGCGAAAAGCGGAGCCAGCACAACGCTGACGACGGCCACGGCAAGCCAATCGGACATCATTGCTCCGCTTCCCCTGGAATCGGGTTGGGCGTAACGCCTGCTTCTTCCGCTGCGATCAGATGGTCCTGATGAAGAATGTCTTCCTCTTCTATCGAATCGTAGACCTCGTTAATGCGCACGATAAGCGCCAGACCGAGCGAGGTTGTTGCAATGCCCACCACAATAGCTGTCAGGATCAAAACGTGGGGCAGGGGACTAGAATAGACGTAGTCCGGATCGCTTCCGAAAATCGGTGCGGTCCCGCCAGCGACCTTACCCATCGAGATGTAAAGCATGAACACTGCGGCCTGAAACAGGTTCAGCCCGACGATCTTCTTCAGCAGGTTGCCGCGGGCGACGACGACGTATAGGCCGGTCATCATCAGTACCACGAAGAACCAATAGTTCATGTGGCCCAGGATGAAGTCGACGTCGATGAATTGCTCCAACATCGCGGCTACCAATCCTTGTCGTCGATTGGGCCGGGACGACCGGCAAACGCGTAATAGACCGACAGCATGACGGAAAAGACTGCGACACCGACGCCGAGCTCGACCGCGATTATGCCATAGAGCTGTCCGTAGAGCGGCGTCGGCCCCAAATGCATATAGTTAAGAAAATTGTCGCCGAGGATCATGCCGACGACACCCGTTCCGCCGTAAAGCAGAACACCCAGCGCCATGAGCCGGTGGATCACGTGATCGGGAAATTTCTCGCGCAATTGGCGAAGGCTGAAAATTGTCCCGTAAAGAATAAAGCCGACGGCGAAAATAATTCCTGCCTGAAAACCTCCGCCCGGGCCGTATTCGCCGTGAAACTGCACATAGAGACCGAACAAAAAGATCGGAGCGACGAGGATGCGTGCGACCACGCGCAGAATGAGATGATGGTCTTCCATCAGCTTCCTCCACCTGGCTTACGCCTGCGCTTGCCCAACCCGCTGAGCAGCAGGACAACGCCGATCCCGGCTGCAAATACAACGATGACTTCACCGAAGGTGTCGAAGCCACGGTAGCTAGCTAGAACGGCGGTCACGATGTTTGGCACGTTGATCTCATCGGGGGTGCGTTCGATGTATCCGGCCGCCACGCCAGAAAGAACTGGGGCATTTGGATCGCCGAATTGCGGCATATCGAGCGTGCCGTAGATCAAAACGGCACCGACAATCAGAACAACAAACAAAGGAACCCAGCTGTCGCTGCGGGAGGGTGTTTCGCTTCGTGCGGTCAATGAGATTGTGCTGAGCATTAGAACCGTAGAGATGCCGGCACCAACTGCGGCCTCGGTAAAGGCCACGTCCACCGCATCCATGACCATGAACAGCAGTGCGGCCAAAAGAGAGAATACCCCCGATACCATAACGACGGCAAACAGGCGGCGCATAAATACGATGGCGATGGCTGTAGTCACCAGCAGCGCGAACAGAGTGAGGGTTAGGGCAAGTTCCATCAGTTAACTTTGTCTTTTTTTGAAGAAACTTGGCGCTGAGGTTTTGCGTCGTCATTAAGGGTGCGCAAGCGCGGTTCCGTGCGTGCCGTATCGTCCTTGACGAGAGACCTTGGACGGGAACCTGATGCAAAAGCGGCGTTTGCAATAGCATGCGCAGCGGTGGGCCCTGTGATGAGCAGGAACAACACCATAGCAATCAGTTTAACCGTTACGAGTGTTAGTCCCGCTTGGAACATCATTCCGAACAGGATCAGGCCGAGGCCCCCGCTGTCGATGAT
>JBCCRF010000234.1:0-4296 GCA_039208305.1 Pseudomonadota bacterium | reverse complement strand
CGCCCGAGTGTTGGCGTTTGGCCTGTGGCGTCCGACGCTCCGCTCGTTTGCCGTTCGTTACACGGCGCGTAGCGGAAGGATCGCCTCCGCACAGTCATCAGGTCGGTCCGGACAACCGGCTCGTGTGCGAAGGAGCAGGTAAAATACGGGACTTGGAGAGGGCGGGGATAAGTTTTTTCCAACGCCGTTACTACCCCACTCTTGTCATCCCGGGCTTGACCCGGGACCCAGCGAATAGGTCATGCGAAGCACGACCATATTTGAAGTAAGGACGCGCGAAGCGCGGCTTTGTTTGCTGGGTCCTGGCTCACCCGGGTCGGGGCCCGGGCGCAGGCTATAGCCGGGATGACAGTGGAGTGTTGGAGACGGTTAGTCCGCCAGACTGTCGAAGAACCCCTTCATGCGTCCAAAGAAGCTTTCGCTTTCCGGTGAATTGGCGGCGCTGGATTCCTGTTCGAATTCTTCCAGCAATTCGCGCTGGCGCTTGCTGAGGTTGGACGGGGTTTCGATGGCAACCTGGATGTACATGTCGCCCGTCTGGCTGGAGCGCATGACGGGCATGCCTTTGCCGCGCAGGCGGAACTGCTTGCCGTTTTGGGTGCCCTCAGGGACCTTCACATTGGCCTTCTTGCCCTCAACCGTGCCGACTTCGAACTGGCCACCGAGCGCTGCCGTCGTCATGGAGATCGGCACGCGACAATAGATGTCGGCCCCGTCGCGCTGGAAGAACTCGTGGGGCTTGATGGACAGGAAGATATAGAGATCGCCCTGCGGCCCGCCGCGGGTTCCGGCCTCGCCCTCGCCTGCAAGGCGGATGCGGGTCCCGTCCTCAATACCGGCGGGTACATTGACAGACAGCGTCTTCGTCTGTGTCTTGCGCCCGGTTCCACCGCAGGCGTCGCACGGGTCCTGAATGATTTCGCCGCGACCTTGGCAGGTGGGGCAAGTGCGCTGGATGGAGAAGAAGCCTTGGCTCGCCCGCACCTGGCCAACGCCGCCACAGGTGGGGCAGGTGACCGGCGATGTGCCGGGTTTCGCGCCGGTGCCATCGCAGACATCGCAGACAACAGAGGTCGGGATTTCGATCTCGGCGGTCTTGCCTTCGAAAGCTTCCTCCAGCGAGATTTCCATATTGTAGCGCAGGTCCGCGCCGCGCTGGCGACCACCGGAAGAGCGGCCACGACCGCCCATCATCTCACCGAAAATGTCCTCGAAAATATCGGACATGCCACCGCCGCCGAAGGGTGAACCACCGCCACCACCCATGCCGCCGTTTTCAAAAGCGGCGTGGCCGAAGCGGTCATAGGCGGCGCGTTTCTGCGGGTCTTTCAGCGCCTCGTAGGCTTCGCCGATTTCCTTGAATTTCGCTTCCGCTGCCGCGTCACCGGGATTGCGGTCAGGATGGTGCTTCATCGCCATCTTGCGGAAGGCGCTCTTCAGCGTCTTTTCGTCGGCATCGCGAGAGACTCCAAGGGTCTCGTAATAATCTGCTTTGCTCATGAACGTGACCTGTTCGCGATGGTCGGCCGCACGGTCGAAAGACCGGGGCTGTCATAAAAAGAGGGGCGCACTTGCGCGCACCCCTCTCCGGTTGGGTTCGAAAGAGGCAGGCGCCTATGCCGACTTCTTCTCGTCCTCGTCGTTGATTTCCTCGAAATCGGCGTCGACCACGTTGTCGTCGGCGGCAGCGTGGGCTGCGGCGTCGGCGGCGGCTGCCGCTTCTTCCTCGGACTGCTGCGATTCGTAGATGGCCTGGCCCATTTTCATGGAGGCCTCTGCGAGCGCCTGCGACTTGGCGTTGATCTCGTCCACGTCGTCGGCTTCCATCGCCGTCTTCAGTTCGGCAACGGCGTTTTCGATCGCTTCCTTGTCCTCAGCGGACACTTTGTCGGCATGCTCTTCCAGCGATTTCTCGGTGGAATCGATGAGCGTTTCGGCAGAGTTTTTGGCTTCGACGCTCTCGCGACGTTTCTTGTCCGCGTCGGCGTTGGCCTCGGCGTCCTTGACCATCTGCTCGATCTCGTCGTCCGACAGACCACCGGAAGCTTGGATGCGGATCTGGTGCTCTTTGCCTGTACCCTTGTCCTTGGCGGACACGTTGACGATGCCGTTGGCGTCGATGTCGAAGGTCACTTCCACCTGCGGCACGCCGCGCGGTGCGGGCGGAATGCCCACGAGATCGAACTGGCCGAGCAGCTTGTTATCGGCTGCCATCTCGCGCTCACCCTGCGACACGCGGATGGTCACCGCGTTCTGGTTATCTTCTGCCGTGGAGAAGGTCTGGGACTTCTTCGTCGGGATGGTGGTGTTGCGGTCGATAAGGCGGGTAAAGACACCGCCCAGCGTTTCGATGCCGAGCGACAGAGGGGTCACGTCGAGCAGCAGCACGTCGGTGACGTCGCCCTGCAGAACGCCCGCCTGAATGGCTGCACCCATGGCGACCACTTCGTCGGGGTTCACGCCCTTGTGGGGCTCCTTGCCGAAGAAGTCCTGCACGGTCTCCTGCACCTTGGGCATGCGGGTCATGCCGCCGACGAGGATCACCTCGTCAACTTCACCGGCTTTCATGCCAGCATCTTTCAGCGCGTCCTGCATCGGCTTGACGGTGCGCTTGACGAGGTCGGCCACAAGGCTCTCGAACTTCGCGCGGGTCAGCTTCATGGTGAGGTGTTTCGGGCCGGATGCATCCGCCGTAATGAACGGCAGGTTGACCTCGGTCTGGGTGGAGGAGGACAGCTCGATCTTGGCCTTCTCGGCCGCTTCCTTCAGGCGCTGCAGGGCCAGCTTGTCGGCCTTTAGGTCGACGCCCTGATCTTTTTTGAACTCGTTGGCGAGGTAATCCACCAGCGCCATGTCGAAATCTTCACCGCCGAGGAACGTGTCGCCGTTGGTGGACTTTACCTCGAACACGCCGTCGCCGATTTCCAGGATCGACACGTCGAACGTGCCTCCGCCGAGGTCGTAGACCGCGATGGTCTTACCGTCGTTCTTCTCCATACCGTAGGAGAGAGCGGCAGCCGTCGGCTCGTTGATGATGCGCAGCACTTCCAGACCGGCGATGCGGCCTGCGTCCTTCGTGGCCTGACGCTGGGCGTCGTTGAAATAGGCGGGTACGGTGATGACGGCCTGCTCCACCTTCTCGCCCAGATAAGCTTCAGCGGTTTCCTTCATCTTCTGAAGGATCATCGCGGAAATCTGGGAAGGGGAATATTTGTCGTCGTTCACCTTCACCCAGGCGTCGCCATTTTCGCCATTGACGATGTTGTAGGGAACGAGCTTCTGGTCCTTCTTCACCTCCGGCGCATCGAAGCGACGACCGATGAGGCGCTTGACCGCGAACAGTGTGTTTTCAGGGTTGGTGACGGCCTGCCGTTTCGCAGGCTGGCCGACCAGGCGTTCGCCATCGTCGGTAAAGGCCACCATGGAGGGCGTGGTGCGGGCCCCTTCCGCGTTTTCGATCACCTTGGCGGTCTTGCCGTCCATGACGGCGACACACGAGTTGGTGGTGCCAAGGTCGATGCCGATAACTTTAGCCATAGTCTTCTCCTGTCAGCGCCCCTTCGACTGGACCCGGAATGTGTAAGCTGGCCGAATGCGGTTTCGCTTTCACATCCCTTCCGGATTGTCCCGGCGGCGTCCCGTTCGGGGCCTTGTGGATTGCATTTTCTCGTGCCGGACAGCAGCTTGGTCGCTGCCCCTTTTCCGGCGCCGCAGCGTATATATGAAGGGGGTTGAGGGGCTGCAAGGCGAATGGGGCAAGATTCTTCCCACTTTTTTGCCGCATTTGAACAGGGTTGGGGCAGAACGAACGAGCATGGCGAAACGGCCCAAACCCTTGCCTGAGAGCGTCTTCCACCGCCCCGCATTCTATTCGCGCGAGGCGCAGGAAGCGCTGTTGGCGGACATTCGCGCGGGCGTGGCAGCGGCTCCGCTGTTCACCCCCACGATGCCACGCACTGCCAAACCGTTGTCCGTGCGGATGACGAATTTCGGCCCGCTCGGATGGGTGACGGACAAGGACAACGGCTACCGCTACCAGCCGCGCCATCCGGTCACCGGCGAGCCGTGGCCGCCGATTCCCGACGAGTTGCAACGGCTGTGGCGCGACCTCTTTCCCGGCGAGCCGGAACCACAGGCCTGCCTGGTCAATTTCTACACCGGCGCGGTGCGGTTGGTCTCGTCACGGTCCTGATGCAGGCCCATCTTCGCGTCGTCGGTGTAGAAATTGACGAGGCAGGCCTGTGGTTCCGGCTCGCCGGGAAAGAGGTCCCGCCACAGCCGTTGCAGCTCGTCGGG
>JBCCRF010000233.1:0-4299 GCA_039208305.1 Pseudomonadota bacterium | reverse complement strand
TGGGACATGAATCGCGATCTGGTGCTGCCGGGGGACCGCACGGGGCTGCCCGCCGTCCACCGCCAGACGAGTGCGCTCTACGCCCTGTTGGACAGGCTGCGCGAAGGCTTCCCGGATGTGGAAATCGAAAGTTGCGCGTCTGGCGGCGGGCGTGTCGATTTCGAGATCCTGAAACGCACCCATCGCTTTTGGACGTCGGACAGCAACGATGCCGTGGAACGGGTTCGCATTCAGCACGGCTTCACCCATTTCCTTCCGCCTGAGGTGATGGGCAGCCATGTCGGCCCGGCCTGGTGCCACACGTCCGGTCGCGGGTTCCATCCCGACTTCCGCGCGTTGGTGGCGAGCTATGGCCATATGGGGCTGGAGCTCGATCTGCGGAAAGTCAGCGCGGAGGAGTTCGATCTCTTCGCCCGCGCCGTGGAGCGCTACAAGGCCGACCGTGGCTTGTGGCACAGTGGTGAGTACCACCGCATCACTACCGTCGATCCCAACCTGCTGGGTGCTTGTGTCGTGAATGCGCAGCAAACCTCCGCACGCCTGGTGATGATGCAGATCGACCGGCCCCGCTCCGTCGTGCCGCCGACGGTGCAGGTGCCCGGGTTGCATCCTGACAAGCGCTACCACGTTCAGCTGCAGACGACAGAAAAGGTCGCGCTGCACGGTTCGCGCAAATTCCGCAATCGATTGATGGATGGAACGCTGGAACTGACGGGCGCAGTGCTGATGTCCGCAGGGGTGCAACTGCCGGTCTTCTACGCGCAGACTGGCGTGGCCCTCTCTCTGGAGGCCGTCGATGGCTGAGGCTGTGCTGATCGCTCTCGACTGGGGCACCACCAATGTGCGCGCCGCGCTGCTGGATAGCGCAGGCATGGTGCTGGAAGAGCGCAAGGGTGAAAGCGGCGTCGGGCATCTGGACGAAGCAGGTTTCACCGCACGCTTCGACGAATTGGTATCCGGCTGGCCAGGCCTTCCCGCCATCGCCTGCGGCATGGTGGGGAGCCGCCAGGGTTGGCACGAGGCCGCCTATTGCGAGTTGCCGCTGGACGTGTCGCAACTCGCTGCGAAGCTGCACCGCTTCGACAGCGCAGGCCGCCCTATCGCCATCGTGCCCGGCGTCATGAAGGACGCTATCGACCAATCCGACGTGATGAGGGGTGAGGAAACGCAGATCGCGGCGCTGCTCGCGGAAGATCCGGAGTTTGACGGCACCATCGTACTGCCCGGCACCCATTCCAAATGGGCGCGGATCGCCAAGGGCAAACTGGTGGATTTCAAGACCTACATGACCGGCGAACTCTTCGACGCCTTTGCCGGTCACACCATCCTGCGCCACACGGTGGAGGCTGCGGAGTTGGATGCAGACGACAACATATTCGAGGTCGCTGTTGGCGATGTTTTCATGACCAAGGGCAGCGACTGGGGCCGCTTCTTCAACCTTCGCGCCGCGGCTTTGGTGGGCGAGACACATCCCGGCCATATGCGCGAAAAGTTGTCCGGGTATCTGGTTGGTATGGAATTGTCGTCTGCCGCGCAGGATGGGTTCGATGTGCAAGCCGTTACAATTATCGGAAGCGGTGCATTGGTGAACCGCTACACCCGGGCCTTAGGTGTGTTGGCGGCGGATGTGACGCCACGCGAGTCTGGGGATCTGATCTGGCCAGCCCTGCTGGCGCTGGCGCGGCAGGCAGGTATGACAGGAGATGATGCATGAGCGATCTGTTCGAAGGCCACCGCCCGCTGGTGGCGATCCTGCGTGGGCTGAAACCCGAAGATGCCGTCGCCATCGGTCGAGAATTGGTGGAGGCTGGGTTTGGCATCATCGAGGTGCCGCTCAACTCGCCTGACCCGCTGACATCCATCGGTGCACTGGCGGAAGCCTTTGGTGAGACCGCCATAGTCGGCGCGGGCACTGTGCTGACTACCCAGCAGGTGGACGTTGTGCGTGGCGTAGGCGGGCGATTGATCGTCTCCCCCAATATGGATGTGGACGTCATCACACATACTCACGAGATTGGCGGGCTGTCTTTCCCCGGCGTGTTCACCCCGACCGAAGCCTTTGCCGCCATCAAGGCTGGCTGCCATGCGCTAAAGTTTTTCCCAGCTTCACTGCACGGGCCGGATGGGGTGAAGGCCATCAAGGCCGTGCTGCCGCAGGAAATTCCGGTGCTGGCGGTGGGCGGCGTGTCGGTGCCGACGATCCGCGAATGGTGGGACGCGGGTACCGCCGGTTTTGGCATCGGTTCCAACATCTTCAAACCCGGCTGGTCGGCCGATCAAGTGGGTGAACAGGCCCGCGCCTTTGTCGCCGCGTTCGATGCCGCGATTACGGACACGGTTCATGTCTGACCGCCCGACGCTGGGCGTCTGCTACTATCCGGAGCACTGGCCCCGCGACATGTGGGAGCGCGATGCCGCGCGAATGGTAGAGTGTGGGTTGACCCACGTACGCATCGGCGAATTCGCCTGGTCCCGCATCGAACCGGCGCGTGATGATTTCCACTTCGATTGGATGGATGATGCCATCGCCGTGCTGGCGCAGGCAGGACTGAAGATCATCATGGGAACACCAACCGCCACGCCGCCTAAATGGCTGGTAGACGAGATACCCAACATGGTGGCGGTGGATGTGAATGGCCATCCGCGCAAATTCGGCTCCCGCCGCCACTACGATTTTAGCCACGAAGGCTACCGCGCCGAGAGCCGCCGCATCACGGAAATCGTCGCAAAGCGCTACGGCGAACACCCTGCCATCGTCGCCTGGCAGACGGACAACGAATATGGCTGCCATGATACGACGCTGAGCTTTTCTGATGCCGCGCGGGACGCCTTCCGCTGTTGGCTAGCGAGGCGTTACGAAACGGTAGAGGCGCTGAACGAAGCGTGGGGCAACGTTTTCTGGTCGATGGAGCTTGCGAGTTTCGATGACGCGGAATTGCCGAACCTGACCGTGACCGAAGCCAACCCGGCTCACGTGCTGGACTTCCGCCGCTTCGCCTCTGATCAGGTGGTCGCCTTCAACCGCGAACAGGCCGAGATCATCCGCGCCCATTCACCCGGACGTGATGTGGTGCACAATTTTATGCAGCACTACACAGAGTTCGATCACTTCAACGTCTCTGCTGATCTCGATGTGGCGACATGGGACAGCTACCCGATCGGCATGCTAGAGCGCTTTGGGCGTGATGCGGCTTGGAAGGCTTGGTATCTGCGGGCCGGAGATCCCGACAGTCAGGCGTTTCACCACGACCTTTATCGAGGGTGCGGGCGAGTGCGAGACGGCTCACAACCTGGGCGCATGTGGGTGATGGAGCAGCAGCCAGGCCCGGTGAACTGGGCACCGTGGAACCCCGATCCGCACCCTGGCATGGTGCGGCTATGGACGCACGAAGCCATAGCTCACGGCGCCGAACTGGTGAGCTACTTCCGCTGGCGGCAGGCGCTCTTCGCGCAGGAGCAGTTTCATGCTGGTCTGCTGCGCCCGGATGATACGGAAGATCGCGGTTACGACGAGGCCTCACAGGTGGCGAAAGAGTTGGCGGAACTTCCGAAGGCAGAGCCGCAGCGCAGCAAGGTCGCACTTGTCGTCGATTATCCGTCCATCTGGGCCACCGAAATCCAGCCGCAGGGTGCTGACTACGATGGGCTGATGACAGTCATGGAATGGTATTCCGCGCTGCGCCGACAGGGGCAGAGCATCGACATCGTCCGGCCCGGTGAAGCGCTGGATGGCTACGCTACCGTGTTCGTTCCGCATCTGCTGATGGTGGATGATGTGGCGCTGGCCGCACTGCAGAACACCAACGCCGAAATCGTTCTTGGTCCGCGCAGCGGGTCCCGCACAGAATATCACTGCATTCCGGACGGCCTCGCCCCCGGTCCGCTACGAGCGCTGATCGACTTGAAGGTCAATCGTGTCGAAAGCCTGCGCCCCGGCATCCGACATCCCGTGGGCAATGCCGATTCTTTCGTGAATTGGGCGGAGCAGGTAGAAGCGGGCGATGCGGAAATCATCGCAAAAACCGCCGATGGCCAACCTGCCCGTTTGCGGCAAGGCAAGGTCGAGTACATCGCCGGTCGGCCTGACGAAGCGCTGCTGGACTCCATCGTCACGGACACGCTCGATCGGGCGAATCTGCCTCGTGTAGAAACCGGCGATGACCTGCGCCTGCGTGATCGCGGAAAACTCCGCACCATCGTCAACTACGGCCCGAAGCCGCGTGACGCTTCGCACCTGATCCCAAAAGGCGCGAAGCTGCTCGTTGGGGAATCCGTCCTCGGGGTCGCGGGCGTCGCTAT
>JBCCRF010000232.1:0-4349 GCA_039208305.1 Pseudomonadota bacterium | reverse complement strand
CGGTGTCTCATTTGCCTTCTCCTGTTGGAAAGGCTCCGGCCTAGGACTTAAGCCCGGAGCATTTAGGTTAGTATTGGTCTTCGTAACGCTTAGCGAGGTCGTCGATGTTCTCCGGCGGCCATTGCGGGATTTCCATACCAAGATGGAGACCCATGGTGGCCAGAACTTCCTTGATCTCGTTCAGAGACTTGCGGCCGAAGTTCGGGGTGCGGAGCATCTCACCTTCGGTTTTCTGAATGAGATCGCCGATGTAGACGATGTTGTCGTTCTTCAGGCAGTTGGCGGAACGCACAGAGAGTTCCAGCTCATCAACCTTTTTCAGAAGCGCCGGGTTGAACGCGAGTTCTGTGACCTGCTCCTGAACGACTTCCTTCTGCGGCTCTTCGAAGTTCACGAAGATCGACAGCTGGTCCTGCAGAATGCGCGCGCCGTAAGCAACGGCATCTTCCGGGGTGACGGAACCATCGGTTTCGATAGTCATGGTCAGCTTGTCGTAGTCGAGAACCTGGCCCTCACGGGTGTTCTCGGTCTTGTAGGAGACCTTGCGAACCGGAGAGAACAGTGCATCCACCGGGATGAGGCCGATTGGGGCATCCTCAGGGCGGTTACGGTCAGCGGCAATGTATCCCTTACCGGTGTCAACGGTGAACTCCATGCGGATTTCAGCGTCTTCATCCAGCGTGCAAAGCACATGCTCGGGGTTGAGAATTTCGAGGTCGCCGACGGTCTGGATATCACCGGCGGTAACGGTACCAGCGCCTTCCTTGCGTACGAACATGCGCTTGGGGCCCTCGCCTTCCATACGGATGGCCAGTTCCTTGATGTTGAGAATAATATCGGTGACGTCTTCACGCACACCCGGAATGGACGAAAATTCGTGCAGCACGCCGTCGATCTGCACAGCGGTGACGGATGCACCCTGCAGGCTGGAGAGCAGCACGCGACGCAAGGCATTGCCGAGCGTCAAGCCGAAGCCGCGCTCCAGCGGCTCTGCAATCACAGTGCCCTTCGTGCCGTTGGACGTGACGTCAAGCTTGGTGGGTTTTATCAGTTCCTGCCAATTGCGGTGGATCATGGGAAAATCCTTCAATACAAATTGCTGCCATCCAATCGCAGCAAATGATGGTTCGCCCCGCGGGATGGGTTCGGGGCGCAGAGCGCGGCAGATGCCTGCCGCGCGGCAGAGGGTTTAGACGCGGCGCTGCTTGCGGGCGCGGCAGCCATTGTGCGGCACGGAGGTCACGTCACGAATTGAGGTGATGACGAAGCCGATGGATTGCAGGGCACGCAACGCAGATTCACGACCGGAACCGGGGCCTTTGACCTCGACTTCCAACGTTTTCATGCCGTGCTCCTGAGCCTTCTTGCCTGCGTCTTCGGCAGCAACCTGGGCGGCAAACGGGGTGGACTTACGCGAGCCTTTGAAGCCCTGAGCCCCGGCGGAAGACCACGAAATCGTGTTGCCCTGGGCGTCGGTGATCGTGATCATCGTGTTGTTGAAGGTGGAGTTCACATGAGCAACGCCGGAGGCGATGTTCTTGCGCTCTTTGCGTCTTACGCGCGTGGCGTCTTTTGCCATTTTATTTGTCCTTTTTGGATATCGTCACCGCCGTGATGCCAGCGGCTACATCGGATTTCATTTAGCGCGCCTCACAACGCGCAAATGGGGACGTCACCGAAACGGCGCGTCCCCGTAAAGCATGTGCGCTTAGGCGCGCACCGACTTATTTCTTTTTGCCTGCGATGGCCTTGGCCGGCCCCTTGCGGGTGCGGGCGTTGGTGTGGGTGCGCTGACCGCGAACCGGCAGGTTGCGGCGGTGGCGCAGGCCACGGTAGCAGCCGAGGTCCATGAGACGTTTGATGTTCATGGAATTCTCGCGACGCAGGTCGCCTTCCACCATGTAGTCGCGGTCGATAATCTCACGGATCTGCAGAACTTCGGCGTCGGTCAGCTGATTGACGCGACGCTCCAGTGGAATGTTTGCTTTTTCCACGATTTCATTGGCGTTTTTCTGACCAATGCCGTGAATGTACTGAAGCGCGATAACGGTGCGCTTGTTGGTGGGAATGTTGACGCCAGCGATACGAGCCACGCTGCTCTCCTTGCCAAGTTGTGATCCGACCCACGGCGCGGTGCCGCAGATGGAGGAATGTCGCTCAATGCGATTGGAATGCGGACTGAAAGTCCAAGGCGACTGCCCGAATTGATCCCGTTCAAGAGAACACTTCGAATCCGATCGCCGTAAATGTCGCGAATTGTTGGTGCGTCTTAAGCGCGAAGCTTCGGCGCGTCAACACACCAGACATAGGTCTGTCAAGACTTTCTTCAAGTTGCCGTCCACAGCGCAAAGCTGAGGCGAGATAGGTGAGCGAAGAGCGGCTTACACGTTGGCCAAGATCGCTGCGATGTCTTCCGTCACCGCCTCGATGGAGCCCATGCCGTCGACCGGCTTCAGCAGCCCTTTAGCGTAGTAGTAGCCCTGCAGCGGTGCCGTTTTTTTATAATATTCCTGCAACCGCTTGGCGAAGACTTCCGGATTGTCGTCCTTGCGGACAGGCTCCCCCGCAGCGGCGGCCTCTTCCGCCCGCTTGACGATGCGACCGACCAGAGCCTCGTCATCGACAACAAGATCGATCACCGCATCCAGCGCAGTGCCCTTCTCAGCCAGCATGGCCTGCACGGCGTCTGCCTGCGCAAGCGTACGAGGGTAACCGTCGAGGATAAATCCGCCGGCGCAATCTGCCTCATCGATCCGCTCGGAGACGATGGCGTTGACGATCTCGTCGGAGACCAGCTTGCCCGCATCCATCAACGTTTTGGCGCGAAGGCCGGTCTCAGTGCCCGCAGCCACAGCCGCGCGCAGCATGTCGCCGGTGGAGAGCTGCGGAATCTTGTGTTCATCCACCAGCAGCTGGGCCTGGGTGCCTTTACCGGCCCCGGGAGGCCCCAACAATATTAGTCTCATTTCTTGCGTCGTCCCGTTTTGCGACCGCCGCGGCCTCCACCGGGCGCTCCTCCCCTCGCGCCGGCTTTCGCCCCACGCAATTTCGATTTCTGGATCAGGCCTTCATATTGCTGCGCGAACAAATGACTTTGCACCTGCTGCACCGTGTCCATCGTCACCGATACCACGATGAGGAGCGAGGTGCCGCCGAGGAACACCGAGATGCCAAGGCCCGTCAGGAACATTTCTGGCAGCAAACAGACGAAGACCAGATAGATCGCGCCCGCCACCGTGATGCGGGTGAGCACGTAGTCGATATATTCTGCGGTGCGCTCTCCGGGGCGGATGCCCGGAATGAAGCCGCCATGCTGCTTCAGATTGTCAGCTGTTTCCTTCGGATTGAAGACGATCGCCGTGTAAAAGAAAGCGAAGAAGGCGATCATGCCGCCGTAGAACAGCAGGTAGCCAGGCTGCCCGCGGCCCAGGAAAGCGTTCACGGCTGCCACCCAGCCGGTCGCTTCCGTACCAGCCTGAAATCCAGTGATAGTCGCGGGCAGCAACAGCAACGATGAGGCGAAGATCGGTGGGATGACGCCAGCGGTATTCAGCTTCAGCGGCAGGTGGGAGGAATCTCCCTGGAACATCTTATTGCCGACCTGGCGCTTGGGATACTGGATCAGCAGGCGGCGCTGGGCGCGTTCGATGAAGACGATGAAGGCGATCAGTGCGACGATGGCCACCAGCACGCCCAGCATGGTGAGCGTGGAGATGGAGCCGGTCGCGCCAGCATCCAGCAACTGCGCCAAAGCGCCGGGAAGTGCTGCCACGATGCCTGCGAAGATGATGAGCGAAATGCCGTTGCCGATACCGCGCGCGGTGATCTGCTCGCCCAGCCACATCAGGAACATGGTCCCACCCACAAGCGTCACCACGGTGGTGAGCACAAAGAACCAGCCGGGGTTCAGCACCATGCCTTCTGCGCTGTTGAGGCCGATCGCGATACCATAAGCCTGCGCCGTGCCGAGGATGACCGTGCCGTAGCGAGTGTATTGGTTGATGACCTTGCGGCCCTGCTCGCCCTCTTTCTTCAACTGCTCCAGCGTCGGGATGACCGATGTCATGAGCTGCATAATGATCGAAGCAGAGATGTAGGGCATGATGCCGAGCGCGAAGATCGACATCTGCGACAGGGCGCCGCCGCTGAACAGGTTGATGAAGCCGAGCAGGCCACCGGAGCTCGAGATGAACTCCTTCATCGCGACGCGGTCGACGCCGGGCGCGGTGACGAAGACCCCCACGCGGTACACGGCGAGCATCGAAAGCGTGAAGAAGATGCGCTTCCGAAGCTCGGGTACCTTGTGCCAGTTCGACAGGCCTGCGAGGGTGCTCATGCTTATCCTTCCG
>JBCCRF010000231.1:0-4426 GCA_039208305.1 Pseudomonadota bacterium | reverse complement strand
GTAGTTCTTCGCGGTGGGATCAACGCTATCGGTTGCGATGCGGCGTACATCATCAGGCACGTAGTGCCTTGCACCGCGCGCCACCACATCCTTGGTGAACACCCACACGAAGGGCACGCACCAGGCGTAGAAATGGTTTTCGCAATCACGCGGATCACGGCTGCCCGCGATGCGCGGTTGGCCGCGGGATGCAACGACAGACACGTAGCTTTCCCGCAACGCGGATCGGGCGACGATGGCGTGGAGTATATCCTTCATCTGCTCGCGCGACTGCGGTACAGACAGGCGGCATTTGCGAAGACTGTCCTCAAAACGCGCCAGATAATCGTCGATGCGGAAGAACTTGCCGTCCCAAACATGCACCACATCATAAGTGATGTCGGAATGGGTCAGCCCCCAATCGGTGACGGGAAGCGCCGCCTGTCCGATTGGCATGATCTCACCGCGCATCCACGCAACGCCTGCGCTCCAGTCCGTCTCACTCATCGTACAGGCCCATTGCATCGCTCCCATGCACCTCGTTTAAAGAAGGCTAGCGATGCACAACCGGGATTCGCAAGACGCATGAACCACACCACCCGCATCTTGGGCATCGACCCCGGCCTGCGCTTTACCGGTTGGGGGGTGGTGGAAAGCGAAGGCTCGCGCCTGCGTTTCGTTGCGGCTGGCACGGTGAAGAGCGATGCGAAGGCTGATCTCGCCACGCGCCTGACCCAATTACATGACGGCTTGCAGACCGTGCTGCGCGATCAGTCGCCCGATGAAGCGGCGGTGGAAAACACCTTCGTCAACAAGGACGCCGCCGCCACGCTTAAGCTCGGCCAGGCCCGCGGCATTGCCATGGTGGTGCCTGCGCTCGCTGGACTGCCCGTTGCGGAATACGCCCCCAACGCGGTGAAGAAAGCCGTCATCGGCGTCGGCCATGGCGACAAGAAACAGATCGAGCTCATGGTGGGCATGTTGCTGCCCAAAGCCGTGTGGGACACTGACGACGCCGCCGATGCGCTGGCCATAGCCATCTGCCACGCCCACCACAGAGGCGGCGCAAGCGCACGGATTGCGGCGGCGGGGTGAGCGGCCTAGACTTTCGAAACGGAATGAAGATGCGAGGCGAACGGCTTTGAGCGCAGCACTGGTGAATGCGTTTCTGGCAGAGCTGGACCGCATCCAAACCCTTTCGGGCTCGCTCAACGAGCAAACGATCCGCGCCGCGTTTCGCGACATGCTGCGCGACTGGTCGAAAGCGAACGATCTTTTCCTGCTGGAGGAGGCCGAGGTCGACACGCCGAAAGGCCGCAAAGTCTATCCAGACGGCACGATCGTCCATGCGTTGCGCGTGCCGCTTGGCTACTGGGAAGCGAAGGATACCAAAGACGATCTCGATGCCGAGATCGAAGACAAGATCGCCAAAGGCTATCCGACCAGCAACATCATTTTCGAGAACTCCGCCGTTGCCGTGTTGTGGCAGAACGGGCGTGAGGTCGACCGGTGTGCGATGGACGACGTCGATGCACTATCGGCTCTGCTGACGCTCTTTTTCGCCTATGAGCGGGAGGAAATCGCAGACTTTCGCAAGGCGGTCGAACAGTTTCAGCACGATCTGCCGGCGATCTTGGAAGCACTGCGCGAGCAAATCGGCATAGCCTATCGCGAAAACAGCGACTTCAAGGCTGCGGCGACGACCTTCCTCGATCACGCCAAATCGACCATCAATCCGACGCTGGGCGAGGCCGACATCCGGGAAATGCTGATCCAGCACATCCTAACGGAGGAGATTTTCAACCACGTCTTCAACGAGGGCGATTTCCACCGCGAGAATAACGTGGCCCAGCAGCTCTACGCGCTGGAGGCAAAGTTCTTTCGCGGTGCGGTGAAGAAGAACACGCTGAAGGCGTTGGAGCCCTACTATGCTGCCATTCGCGCGGCGGCGGCGGAGATTACTTCCCATGCCGAGAAGCAAAAGTTCCTCAAGGTGATCTACGAGAGCTTCTACAAGGTGTACAACCCGAAGGCGGCGGACCGGCTGGGCGTGGTCTATACGCCCAATGAGATCGTGCGCTTCATGATCGACGGGGCGGACTGGCTGTGCCGTCAGAATTTCGGCAAAGGGTTGATCGACCGGGGCGTGGACATTCTCGACCCCTGCACGGGTACCGGCACTTATGTATGCGAGCTGCTGGAAACGTTTCGCGGCGACAAGGAAAAGCTCGCGCAAAAGTACAAGAATGAATTGCATGCCAACGAGATGGCGATCCTGCCTTATTACGTGGCCAATCTGAATATCGAGGCGACCTATGCCGCGATTACCGGGCAATATGCCGAATATCCGAGCCTGTGTTTCGTGGACACGCTGGATAATGTGTCGGCCCTCGGCATCCGCTCCGGCCACCAGCATGACCTGTTCGGTGCCGTGTCCGACGAGAACATTGCCCGCGTGAAGCGGCAGAACGAAAAGACGATCAGCGTGGTGATCGGCAACCCACCGTACAATGCCAACCAGCAGAACGAGAACGACAACAACAAGAACCGCACCTACAATCGTATCGACCAGTCCATTAAGGACAGCTACGTACTTCGCTCCACCGCGCAGAAGACGAAGGTCTATGACATGTACGCCCGCTTTTTCCGCTGGGCGAGCGACCGGCTGGGGGATGAGGGGATCGTCGCGTTCATCACCAACCGCTCCTTCATCGACAGCCGCACCTTCGACGGATTCCGCGCGGTTGTGGCGGAGGATTTTGCCGAAATCTGGATCATCGATCTGGGTGGTGACGTGCGGGCGAACCCGAAACTATCCGGCCCTCGCCACAACGTCTTCGCTATTCAGACCGGCGTCGCCATCGCCTTCATGGTGCGGCGGAAAGTGAAGGTTGCGCGCAACGCAAAGAAGGATGCGGAGTCACCGAAGGCCGTCATCAAATACGCCCGGCGCCCGGAACTGGAGGAAGCCGACGAGAAGCTCGCCTTCCTAGCATCGACCCCGCTGGCCCATATGAAGATGGAGACCATCACTCCGTCCAAGCGCGGTAACTGGATCAATCAGGTGGAGAACGAGTGGGACGACCTGCTGCCGATTGCTGACAAGAAGACGAAGGCCGCGAAAACGAAGTCGCAGGAGCGGGCGATTTTTAAAGAATTCGCGAGCGGCATCAAATCTAATCGCGATTCTTGGGTTTACTCAAAGTCCAGAGAAACTCTTGGTGCTCAAGCCGAACTTTTCGTTGAACGCTATGACAATCAACGAAAAAATCAGGAGTACGATACTACGATCAAATGGTCTCGCGACCTGAAGGCGAAACACCATTCTTCGCAAAAAATTGGCCGGAAATTACAGATTACAAAATCAACCTACCGACCGTATTCCAAAGAGTGGTTTTGGTGGGATGGGACTGTAAATGATATATTCTACCGATTTCACACCCGAACGTTCGGCGATCATGGGCAGCGTCAAGAACCGTTCATCGCAGTTTCGGGAACTTCCGCAGCAAAGCCTTTTCAGACGCTTGCGGCTGCAGGGCCTCAAGATTACGAAGCCATTGAAAAGAACAATCTACTCCCCCGCCACCGCTACTCCCGCTCCGGCGACAAGATCGACAATATCACCGATTGGGCGTTGAACCGGTTTCAGGAGCGTTATGGCAAGGCGAAACGCGACGGCATCACGAAGGATGCGATCTTCCACTATTGCTACGCGGTGCTGCACGATCCGGTCTATCGCGAGACCTACGCGATCAACCTGAAGCGCGAATTCCCGCGCATTCCCTTCCACGAAGATTTCCACCTTTGGGCCGCATGGGGCAAGCGGCTGATGGCGCTGCATATCGGCTATGAGGATGTCGCGCCGTGGGGGCTGGAGCGGGTGGACACACCCTCCCCCAAACGCGCCAAAGGCAGCCCACCAAAGCCAGTGCTCAAATCCGTCCCGCCCGAGGAGGACGAAGAGATCGGCAGCATCCGCCTCGACGCGGACACGCAACTGATCGGCGTTCCCGGCGAAGCCTGGCGCTACCGGCTGGGCAACCGCACGGCCATCGACTGGGTGCTGGACCAGCACAAGGAAAAGAAGCCG
This sequence comes from Pseudomonadota bacterium, assembly GCA_039208305.1. Lineage (GTDB taxonomy): Bacteria > Pseudomonadota > Alphaproteobacteria > Rhizobiales > Rhizobiaceae > Pseudahrensia. The sequence goes on along the minus strand of JBCCRF010000231.1, from coordinate 357 downwards.
CGAGACCCCACCATCCGCGAAAAATTCGATACCTACCGCTTTGCCGACTACAAGGACCATGTCATCGACCTGCTGGACCGTGTGACCCGCGTGAGCGTGGAGACGGTGGCAATCACCGACGAGATGGCCGCATTGCAACGAACGGATGGCGTCACATGATCGGCAAATTGAAGGGAATCGTGGATTCCTTTGGCGAAGACTGGGTGATCCTCGACGTTCAGGGGGTTGGTTATCAGGTTCATTGCTCCAGCCGCACGATGGGTGCGTTGCCGGGTGAAGGGGAGGCCACGAGCCTCGCGATCGAGACCCATGTGCGGGAGACGGAGATCAAGCTCTACGGCTTTACGGCCGATCTGG
>JBCCRF010000230.1:0-4426 GCA_039208305.1 Pseudomonadota bacterium | reverse complement strand
GCGAGTGCGCGAAGCGCGGCCTGACATCGCCATATCCGGCGACATGATCGTCGGCTTTCCCGGCGAGACGGACGCAGATTTTGAAGCGACGATGGAAGTCGTGCGCCAGACCAATTACGCCCAGTGCTACTCCTTCAAATATTCCATGCGCCCCGGTACACCCGGGGCGGAGATGGATGCCCAGGTAGATGAAGCGGTGAAGACCGAACGGCTCGCCCGCCTGCAGGCCCTGCTGAACGAACAACAGCAGGCCTTCAACGCCGGGTGTGCGGGCAAGACCATCGATGTGCTGATTGAGAAAGCCGGTCGTGGTGATGACCAGTGGATCGGACGGTCCCCCTGGTTGCAGTCCGTCGTCATCCCGCGCAGCCTTGGAGCCATCGGTGACATCGTGTCCGTTCACATCACCGAAGCGCATACGAATTCCCTCATGGGGGTGGGCGCAGCGCCTGCTCCACACGCATCCGAAGTACTGGATACAGCAGCCCTTTGAGCAATCCCGAACAACTGCCCGATTTTATCACCGAGCCCGCTGTCGAACCCGACCGGCTGGAAGCCAGCGAAACCGTCAAGCTGACCTTTGACGACAACGCCATAGCGAGTGCGCTGTTCGGCCAGTACGACGCCCATGTCGCCGTGCTGGAACGCGATTTGCGGCTGGAGGCTATCACGCGGGGCAACACGATCCAGCTCACCGGCGACCCCACTGACGTCGCCCATGCCAGCATCGTGCTGAACGCGCTTTACGACCGGTTAGAAAATGGCGAAGCCGTTGAGACCGGCGATGTGGAGGGGGCCATCCGGCAGGTGGGACGTGATGCAGCCGCCCCGCGCCTACCGGAAGAGATTCCCGCCGCAGCGCCGGATGAAGCCGCAGCAAACACGCGCAAGGACGCCAAACCGCTCTCTATGGCATCCATCTCCACGGTGCGAAAAACACTCCACGCCCGCACGCCGACCCAGGACGACTATATCCGCGCCATGGAGCGTTCCGAGATGATCTTCGGTACAGGACCTGCTGGCACCGGAAAGACCTATCTCGCCGTTGCCCATGCCGCTGCCCTGCTGGAGCGTGGCGCGGTGGATCGCATCATTCTCTCCCGCCCCGCAGTGGAGGCGGGTGAACGTCTGGGCTTCCTGCCCGGCGACATGAAGGAGAAAGTCGATCCCTACCTGCGGCCGCTCTACGACGCGCTCTATGACATGATTCCAGGCGACAAGGTCGAGCGGGCTATCACCTCCGGCATCATCGAGATCGCGCCGCTCGCCTTCATGCGAGGGCGTACGCTCGCCCATTCCGCCGTTATTCTGGACGAGGCGCAGAATACAACATCCATGCAAATGAAGATGTTTCTCACGCGTCTGGGCGAAGGGTCAAAGATGATCATCACCGGCGACCCGAGCCAGATTGACCTGCCGCCGGGTCAAACCTCTGGCCTTGTGGAGGCGCTTCGAATTTTGAAGCCAGTGAAAGGCATTTCCATGGTGGCTTTCAGCGGCGAAGACGTTGTGCGCCACAAGCTCGTCGGCCGCATCGTGAAGGCCTATGACGATGAGGGCCGTCGCACAGCGAACAGCGCATCTTGATCGCGTTCGATTGCGCTATTGAGAGCGGCGATTGGGCTGATCAAGCCGCATTGGAAACCCTGATCGACCGTGCGCTTGAGGCGTCCGCTCCGCAGATGGATGGTCAACTGCCCGCCGATGCCGAAGTCTCCTTTTTGTTGACCGACGATGACGCTGTTCGCGTGCTGAACCGAGACTGGCGCGGCAAAGACAAGCCGACAAATGTGCTCTCCTTCGCTGCCAACGAAGGTGATGGTCCGGTCACGCCGTTGCTCGGAGACATCGTGATCGCGCGGGAAACTGTTGCACGGGAGGCAGAAGAGCAAGGCAAGACGTTCGATGATCACTTCACCCATCTCATCATCCACGGCCTGCTGCATCTCATCGGCCACGACCATGAAGATGGCGGAGAGGCCGACGCGATGGAGGCTTTGGAGCGCCGTATTCTTGCCGATCTGGGAATAGCCGATCCCTATGCCGACACCGTCCCGATAACGCCTCAATCGCGTTGAATGTGCCGCGCTGAACCGCCATATGCAGCCGCAACACGTTAGGCTAAGCTTTCATCCATGAACGACGACGCGACCCACGCACGCCGGGACACCGCACAGGACGATACACCGTCCGCAGACAGTACGACCGAAGCAGACGGCGACAGTCCGGCCCCGCCCGCCCACACCGAACCCACCGAGCCGTTGCCCGCCAGCAAAGCACTGGCCGTTGTCGAACATACATCGCCAGGTCGGTTTGGCTGGATCGAACGCCTGATGGCTGCATTGCGGCTAAGGCCGAATAATTCCATTCGTGACGATCTCACTGAAGCGCTGACCCCTGGTGGTGAAGGTGCCGATGCTTTCTCGCCAGAAGAGCGTGCTCTGCTGCAGAACATCCTGCGCTTCCGCGAACAGCGGGTGGAAGACGTTATGGTACCGCGCGCGGAAATCCACGCCGTCTCGCAGAACGACACGTTGGAGGAAGTGCTCCGCGAGTTTCAGGACAACGGCCACAGCCGGATGCCGGTCTATGATGACACGCTGGACGATCCCCGCGGCATGGTGCTGGTCAAAGATCTGCTCACCCACATCATCGCCACCGCCCAGAAGCCGAAGAAGAAACGTACCCGCAAGCCGAAGACTGTCGGTACCAAGACCAACGGAAAGACAACCGCCAAACCTTCGGTGAAATTGGCGGAGGTCTCCTTCGATCCGATCGATCTGTCCGGCGTAACTCTCGACGTTCCACTTCGCGACACCGATATCATGCGCAAGGTGCTCTTTGTGCCGCCTTCCATGCTGGCTTCCGATCTGATGGCGCGCATGCAGGCCACCCGCACGCAGATGGCGCTGGTGATCGATGAATATGGCGGCACCGATGGTTTGGTGTCGCTGGAAGACGTCGTGGAAGAAGTCGTTGGTGAAATCGAAGACGAGCACGACGATGACGACGATCTGATCTCATCTCAAGGCGAAGGCCTCTGGCTGGTGGACCCGCGCATTGAGCTTGAGAAGCTGAGCGAAGAAATCGGTCCGCAGTTCGATGTCGGCGAGCGTGGCGAAGATGTCGACACGCTGGGCGGTCTCGCCTTCGCCATGGCCGGCCATGTGCCGGTGCGTGGCGAGGTGCTGCGCGGCATTCCCGGTTTTGAGTTGCGCGTGCTGGAGGCGGACCCACGGCGCATCCGCCGTCTACAACTCGTTCAGATGAACGCCGTGCGACGTACGCGTGCAAAGACCCGGACCGCGTAGCGACGGCAAGGCACCCGACTGTAACTGGCAGAGGGGCCGGTCTATATTTGAACATGGCCAACAAAGGCCGATTCTCTTCCATTCTGACGGGGCGCGGACATGGCTTTTGACGACGACCGCAGCTCACACGGTCAGGGTGGACATGAGATCGAGCGGCTGATCCAGCTTCTCGCTCGCCTCCCCGGCCTGGGCCCTCGCTCAGCCCGCCGCGCCGCGCTGCATCTCATCAAGCGCAAGGATGCGCTGATGTCACCGCTCGCCGGTGCGATGGCGGACGCGGTTGACAAGGTCGGCGAGTGCACGACTTGCGGCAATATCGATACGATGAACCCATGCGCACTGTGCCGCGATCCGCGCCGTGATGGTTCCACGATTATCGTCGTCGAAGATGTCTCCGACCTTTGGGCGCTGGAGCGCGCCGATGTCATGAACAACGCCACCTATCATGTGCTCGGTGGTGTGCTGTCACCGCTGGATGGCGTCGGTCCGGAAGACCTGACCATCACACAACTCGTCCAGCGCGCGTCGGACGACAAGGTCAGCGAAATCGTTATCGCCGTGAACGCGACCGTCGAGGGGCAGACAACCGCACACTACATCACCGATCAGTTGCGCGATCTGAACGTCAACATTTCCCGCCTCGCTCACGGCGTGCCGGTCGGTGGTGAGTTAGACTATCTGGACGAAGGCACGCTGTCGGCTGCTATGCGGGCACGGACCAAGTTCTAGTCTATGTCGCGCTTGAGGAGCGCCACCATCAATAGGCCAGCGATAAGTCCCCAAAACGCGCCGGAGATACCAAGCAGACTAAGACCGGATGCGCCTGCCAGGAATGTAACGGCAGCGGCTGGGCGCAAACGCTCGTCGGAAAAGGCCGCCATGGCAGATGCCGAGAAGGCGCCCACCAGCGCCAGCCCGGCAACCGCTTCGATCAACACTGGTGGGGCGAGCGACACAAAGGCTGCCGCGACGCCTGCAAACAGGCCCAGCAGAACGGACCCGATGCCGAACACGGCGGCGGCCACATAGCGCTTCGTCGGATCAGGTCCAGCCTCGTCGCTGGCCATCATGGCCGCGACGATCGCCGACAAGTTAACGGCATGAGACCCAAACGG
>JBCCRF010000229.1:0-4428 GCA_039208305.1 Pseudomonadota bacterium | reverse complement strand
TCTCGCTGTCTTCGGGGATGATATAGTCGATGCTGGCATAGACATTGTCGAAGCCTTCGCCATCGGCTTCGATCACCGCATCGGATGAGTCATCGACGGCATAAACGTCGTTTCCGCCACGTCCGATCATGACGTCGAAGCTGCCAGCGCCGTCGAGGATGTTCTCGCCACCATCGCCAAAGAGATGATCGCGGTGGTCCGATCCGTCCAGATTTTCTATATTGGTCAGCGTGTCGCCTTCGGCATCGCCATCGGTACCGGTCCCGGCCGTTAGATCGACGACCACGCCGACGGACGAGCCTTCATAGCTCGCCTTGTCGATCCCGTAGCCGCCATTCATAGAGTCGGCATCTGCCCCGCCGATCAACAGGTCGTCACCGGTGTCGCCGCGCAGATCGTCATTGCCCGCGCCGCCTATCAGCGTGTCATTGTCCGTGCCAGAAATGCCGTAGGTTGTGTTGCCGCCGTCGAAGCCCCAGAGGAAATCGTCACCGATACCACCGTCGAGATGGTCGTCGCCCGCCCAGCCTAGAAGCGTGTCGCTGCGCCCGAAGCCGAGCAATTCATTGTCCAACTCATTACCGGTGAAGAATTCCGACGCCGCGCCGCCTTCGATATTTTCAATATCCACAAAGTGGTAGCGGTTCGTGTAGATGCTGCTCGGCAAGCTGTTGGTGAGATCGAGAAACAGATCAGTGCCGCCGGTGTAGTTGGCATCGGGAACGCCATTCCACGTTACCTCCACAGTGTCGATGTCTTTTCCACCATCAATCGTGTGCAGCACTTCGTGCGTCGGCCCGGCCCCGTCGATGCCGATCCAGAATGTGTCGTTGCCCGCCTCGCCCTTCAGCGTGGACCCGATATGCGGGCCGATGCCCTGCCAATCACCACCCCACATAGTGGTCATCAAATCATCGCCCTCGCCGCCGAACCCGAACTTGGCCCGCTCGATACGGTCATCCCCGTCCCAGCCATAGACCGTGCTGCCAGTGACGTCATTGGTGGCCGCGGGGTCGGTAATCGGGTCGAAAATATTGAGCCCCGTTATCCAATCATTGCCGTTGGAACCTTCCACATTGACGATGGCTTCAATGGTGTCGTTCTCGTTGCCATCGGTGGCAAAGCCCTCCGCCTGCCACCAGTTGCCGTTGTAGATATTGTTGCTGTCGAGCGCGATCCGCAGATTGTAGTTGGCGTAGCCCGAATTGCCGGTTGGAGTGAATTCCGTGCCGTCGAGATTGTAGCGATAGCTCACCCAGTTGTTCAGGCCCACCGAAAGACCGAAAGCGGTGTTGCCGAGGTCGAGGTGGTCATCCCCACCCACCATATGGATCAGGTAATTGTCCTTCAGTCGCGTGACGGTATCGTCACCATCCCCAAGCCAAAATTGATGGCGTCCGAGGGGATCGGATGTATCGGTGTCCGTGCCCAACAGTTCAAAACTGTCATCGGTCCCCAGAACGAAATTCGCCATGGCGAAACCGTCGGTGATGAAATTCACCATCGTCGTGCGAAAAATGCCTGCGGCGAGCGACAGCCCTTCGATCTCCGCGAGGGTCTCGCTCTGGTTTCCGCTCAGATGGGTCAGGACGGTGATGGTGCCGCCGATGACACGGCCGGCACCATCATAGGTGAAACCGGTTCCTTCGGCGATCGTGTAGGTGCCATCATGGTTTCGCAGCGAGAAGCTAGTGCTGGTGGACGGCGCTCCTTCCACCTGCCAGCGCATCACCTGAAACCACTCGTTGTCCGGGTGGTTGACGTCGAAATCGGTGAACTGTGCCATGGTCGGTCCTCCCCAAAGGTCAGATGGCACATGCTGGAACTGCTGCTCCGCGTGCCTTTCCAAGCCCCATAATCGCGTGCGAGATCTGGCGTTCTAACCCTCTGCAATCAATGCAGAATCTCACACTTTGGGCCTCCGCGGTCCGGCAAATTCGCGAAATTGCTAATTAGTTCGCGAATTTGCAGGTGCCTGACTGAGGCCCGTCTTCCACTGCCAATGCTACGCGGCTTTGTTTCGCGCTGTCATACCCCAACTGGTGTATGGACGGTCGTTTTCAGTTGGCGGAAACTGACCGTGACATTGTGTAGATTGCGCCGATCCGTTCGGCGGGTTGCGACAAGGGGTTTGGCTTGAACATTTCAACCGCGACATGGCTGCGGGAGGTCTCGGCCGCGCTTGTGGTCACCGGTCTGTTCACCATCACCGGGGCCTTTGCCACGGGCCGTGATTTTACGCTGGTCCCGCGCTTCTTCTATTGGCTGGTGATCGTCTCTGTTGCCGCCGTGAGCTTTCATCTGGCGGTGCATTGGTGCCTGCGTGGCGGGCTTTACGCGCTGCGGGAACGGGCGTTGCGGGTGGCCGCGGGCGCTCTCTTCGGCGCTTGCCGGCGGAGGCGGGATACGATCTCGTCTTCATCTCCGCCGAAGATCACTATTTGCGTGTCGTCACCAGCGAGACAACACAGATGATCAAGCTTCCCTTCTCCACCGCCATGGCGGAGCTGCGGTATTATCCCGGCGAGCGCATTCACCGCTCCCATTGGGTGGCGACGGCGAGTGTGCGTTCTCTCGATAAAGCCGGACGTGGCCATGTGATGCGATTGGAGAGCGGCGATACCTTGCCCGTCAGCCCCACCTATCTGGACCGTGCCAGCACCATGGTGGAAGCGGTGCGCGGCGCGTGAGCGAAACAAAGTTTCCCGCGCAAGCTGTTGATTGAATGATGAAATACACCGTACCGGCGCGGTTTTGGCAAAAACCGCCCCGATTTTTCCAGAAACCGGTTTGGTTCTAGAAACTTGATACCACAAAAATTGACGCTATATTACGTCTATTGCTGTGGTATTTTAGTGTACCATTTCACCTCTCAAAACCGAGGCTATCATGCTCGCTCATACTGCTGAAAACGGTCTCTTCGTCCCCGCCCGCATCGCTGACGTGTTGCGGACCACGCGGGAAGAGGTCGCCCGCACCGCCGGGTTGGGGCGCGATGCCGTGTCCCGCGCGGACCGGGTGAAGAGCCCGCGCACCCAGCGCCGCTTGCGTGAAATGGTGGAGGTGCTGAACAAGGTGGAGCCGCGTTTCGGCTCTCCTCTCCTCGCCTACGCCTGGCTGCGCTCCCAGCCGCTCGCCGGTTTCGACGGTCAGACCGCGATGGATCTCATCCGCGACAACCGCCAGGCCGACGTGTTGGATTATATCGATGCCGTGGATGCGGGCGTGTTCGCCTGATGTGCATGCGGGTTCACGCCGGCAGATCGGCCAGATGAAGCTCCATCAGCGGAATGGTGCGACCGGCGATGGAGCCGGACGGGCTGCGGCCGATGGTGCGGAAGCCCAGCCGCTCGTAAAACCTTTCGGCAAACGGGTCGGCATCGAGGCGAAGCGTGGTCAAGCCGTCCGCGCGGGCGGCCGCCAGCAATTCCCACCACAGCGCTTTGCCCACCCCCCTGCCTTTGCGCTGCAGGGTGGATGAAGAAGCTGTGCACCTCCCCTACCCCCGCATTCTCCGTCGGCCACAGGCTGGAGCAGCCGCACAGCGTGTCGCGTTCCGCCACCCAGTTGCGCCCTTGGGCCAACTTCTGTGGCGTCACCCGCGACTCATCCGCGCACAGGGCCATGAAGGCGTCGTCTTAGCCGTTCGATTGTTTCGACAGCATCACGATCCGCGTCAGCGCGTCTGCGTCGGACGGCCCGGCCGGACGAATGGTCAGCGGTGGAGCGTGAAGCGTGGTCATGGCCGTAGTTCGCACGGCCCACAGGGTATTGACAGTTGTCAAAATGCGGGAAGCCGATGATCGCCCTCCCCACCATATCTTTTATCGGCTTGCTGTACCGCGCGCTGAACCCACGCTATGCGCGCCAGCCATTGTCGGGTGAAGGTGCGGCCAAATTCGGTGGTCGGTTCAACGCCAAGGGAATACCTGCGCTCTACACGTCGCTTGCACCTGATACGGCCATTCGTGAAGCCAATCAGGTAGGCACTCTGCAGCCTACCGTGTTGGTTGCCTACCGCGCCAACTTCACGAACGTGCTCGACGCATTGGACCCTCAGGCACTTGCCGCTTTGCAGGTGAGCGCAGCCGCTCTCGCCGACCCTGCTTGGCGGCAAGCCATGCTTGCTAACCCCCCTGCCCCAACCCAACGGCTCGCCCAAGAGCTTATCGAGCAAGGCATCACCGCGATGCGCATTCCCAGCTATGCGCCGGGCGCCAATGGTGCACCCAATCTGGTCATTTGGTCGTGGAATGAAGCAAGCCTGCGAGTGGTGGACGATGAAGACCGCCTGACTCGCTTTTGACAGCTGTCAAAAATGAGCATCCTGCACGAGCACATTACGCGAAATAGTAGTCCTGCCCCTCCACCAGATCGCCGGATGTGTAGGCGTCGATGCCGTAACCATCGCGCATCTGGAAGGTTTGG
>JBCCRF010000228.1:0-4438 GCA_039208305.1 Pseudomonadota bacterium | reverse complement strand
CGTTAGGGAAGGGCGCGATCACTGGGATGCCGAGTTCAGCGGCCTTGCGAGCGATCTCAACCGCGCGATCTACCGTATGACGCATGACGCCGGGCATGGCTTCGATCGGCTCGTCTCTATCCTCACCTTCGATGATGAATATGGGCAGGATGAGATCGGCCACCGTAAGCCGCGCTTCAACCACCATATCTCGCAGCCATGGCGTGCGCCGCATGCGCCGCAGACGAGTGTTGCCGGTCAATTCGTCTACGAGGCGTGTCGTGTCGGTGGGTTCTTTCGGCGTGACCAAGGCTGCGGCTCCGTCAACGGACATTGTCGTCCAGTCTGTTGGACACTCCTAGCGCGGCAAAAACCGTTTCGCCAAGGCGCGATAGTGGAATCGGGTGGATGTTTGATTCAAAACCTGCGGGTGACGATTGATTGGAAACATGTTTCAAGGCGACATGGGCGAGACCAACGACATTCATCTGGATGTGATCGGGCAGGCGGGCGTCATCACGCTCGACCGCCAGCATGCCTTGAATGCAATCACGTCCGACATGGTGGACGCGATCTCCGTTGCCCTGGACGAGTGGGAAACCGATGAGCGCGTGACCCGCTTTATCATCCGCGCGGTGTCAGGCCGGGCCTTCAGCGCAGGCGGCGATATTCGCCAGCTCTACGACCAGGCCGTGGTGGGTGAATTCGAGTTCGATTTCTTCGTGCGTGAATACCGGCTGAACGAGCGCATACACGCTTACCCCAAGCCGTATATCGCGATGGTGGACGGTATCGTTATGGGCGGTGGCGTGGGCGTGTCCTATCACGGGTCGCACGTCGTGATGGGTGGCAAGGCCCGCTTTGCCATGCCGGAGGTAGGGATCGGGTTCTTTCCTGATGTTGGGGCGTCTTATCTTCTGTCGCGCCTAAAAGAGCCGCTAGGTCTATCGGCAGGGCTGTTCATTGCCATGACGGGAACGCGGGTCGCGGCATCTGATGCCGTCAGGTTGGGGCTGGCGACCCATCATGTGGCGAGTGACCACTTTGAAGATGTGTTTTGCAAGCTGTGCGATGGGCACGATGTTGATGAGGTGTTGGACGAAGCCGCAAAGCCGGTCGATGAAGGTCGTTTCTCATTCGATGCAGATTTGGTCAGCTGTGCCTTTTCCCGCGAGCACCCATCATCCATCCTAGATTCTCTGGAAGCCAACGGATCGGAGGCGGCCGCAAAAATTGCAGCGCAGATGCAGGCCATGGCACCACTCAGCCTTCACGTTGCCGACCGACTTGTTCGTGAAGGGCAGCATCTCGACATGCGTGGTTGTATGGAGATGGAATATCGGCTGGTCCGGCGGATGCTGACAGCGCCGGATTTCCAAGAGGGCATCCGCGCCGCCATCATCGACAAGGACGGCAAGCCGCAATGGCAGCCGTCGAGCCTCGATAACGTGACGCTTGAGATGATAGACGCGTGCTTTGCGGATCTACCCGAAGGAGTGGCGCCGCTATGGTGATCCACGCCATGGAGCAGAAGCCGCAGTCTGGCGCGGCGCGGGTGGTGGATCTGCTGATCACGCTATTTCTCGGGCTTGTGGCTCTCGGCTTCTTCGCACTGGCCATTCATGCGTGGATGCGCATGGTGGGCTTCTGGCCGGGCCCTAACAGCAGTTTCGACACGATGGATGCGACGTGGCGCAGTTACAGCGCCGTGCAGGCCGTCTTGCTGCCCGTGGTTGCTGTCGGCTTATGGACCGGCAATGCTTGGGGGCGCGTGGTGTGGTTCATGGCGATTGCGGTGCATTGCGCTGCCTTTTTCACCTTCGCAGCCGATCTCGAATGGCAGATGGAACTCATCCTGTTCCACCTTGCCAGCCTCTTGATCTATCTGATTTTGCTCATTGTTGGCGCAATTGTCGCAAAGAAAGCCTGATCGAACAGCCTTTCTCTAAAATTAAAGTCAATCTTTTCAATGAATTGCTGTTTCGCTGGTAAGATCGGCTTAAGGCTGTCGTTTGACTCAAATTTTAGGCGCTATGGCTAGATTGTGTTGCAAGACGGGCGAAATGATCCGTCGCAACAGAACAACGAGGCCAGACCAATGAATGCACCGGACATGATCGGCTTGCCTGCCGAAAAACCGACCGAACAGGTTGATATCAAGCCTGTTTATCTCGAAGCGCTGACGCTTGTAGAGCGCCTTCACCGCCGCCTGCTTGACGTGATCAAGGATGAGTTCGAGCGCAACGGCATTTCCGACATCAACGCCGTGCAGGCGCTGCTTCTCTACAATTTGGGTGATAGCGAATTGACCGCCGGCGAACTGCGTACGCGTGGTTACTATCTGGGCTCCAACGTATCCTACAACCTGAAGAAGTTGGTGGATATGGGCTATATCCATCACCAACGCTCGCGCACCGACCGTCGTTCGGTTCGCGTCAGCCTGACGGAACAGGGCAAAGAGATCGCCTCAATGGTGGATGCGCTTTACGAACGCCATACCCAATCGCTGGAACAGATCGGCGAAATCGATCCGGACAGCTTTCAGAAACTCAACAAGTCGCTGCAACGCCTTGAGCGTTTCTGGACAGACCAGATTCTCTATCGGCTCTGAGTTGCAGGCCGTGCTGCGGCCTCGGCGCGCCTTTTTAACCCCCGTGTCCGCGCCAACGAGCCGGATGCGGGGGCAAAGCCATGGTTGTTTTTCATTTTTGCCACAATGAACAGGCATCCAAAGGGCGGTAGGGACGTGCTGCTCATGAACTGTTTACCATTGCCGCTCTAGAAAGTGGGTGCGCGAGGGGCCAGATATGGTGCGGAGTTGGACCCCCAACCAACCGTCCGTTACGAACCAAGGCCTTCGTTTCACCATGTCCGCCAACAATCGAATCTCCCGCCGTTCTGTTCTCGGTCTAGCTTTGGCGTCGGTTTCAACCGCCGCTTTGTCGAACAGAGCGCTTGCTGAAACGGCCATCGATCGCATTTTGAACGCGACGAACCGTGATAGCTGGAACGACTCCTTCGATGCCACCGCACCGACAAAAGCGAGGGTGGTGACGTCGACACCGATTTTTGCACCGCAAACCATCGATTCTGTTCAGCAAGCCATGGCGGAATATTCCAACATTGTTGCCAATGGTGGCTGGCCACGAGTGCCATCTGGCAAGAAGCTTGAACTGGGTGTGTCCGATCCGGCCGTCAGCGCGCTGCGCCAACGATTGATGATCTCAAACGACATTCCCCGCGGAGCGGGGACGTCGCAACATTTCGACACTTATGTCGATGCCGCTGTGAAGCGCTTCCAGACGCGCCATGGACTACCTGCAGACGGCGTGATGGGCCGCTACTCCTTCGCGGCACTGAATGTCTCAGCACCGATCCGCCTCGGGCAGTTGCAAACCAATCTGGTGCGCCTGAAAGCCATGTCCGGTTATCTGGGCGACCGCTATGTGATGGTGAACATTCCAGCAGCTGAGATCGAGGCCGTTGAATACGGCCGCGTTGCCCAGCGCCATACGGCAATCGTCGGTCGTGAAAGCCGCCAGACGCCGATTCTCAATTCAAAAATCTACGAGTTGAATCTCAATCCGTACTGGACCGCGCCGAAATCGATCATTCTAAAAGACATCATTCCGCTGATGCGGAAAGATCCGAATTATCTTACGGACAACAAGATCCTACTCTTCGATCCGCAGGGCAACGAAGTGCCACCGCAGGCGGTAAACTGGAACACGGATGAGGCCGTCAACCTGCGCTTCCGCCAGGAGCCGGGTCGCATCAATGCCATGGGGTCGGTGAAGATCAATTTCCCCAACCCACACGCCGTCTACATGCATGACACGCCGCAGCAGGGCTTGTTCAACCAGCTTCTGCGCTTCGAATCATCCGGCTGTGTGCGCGTGAAAAACGTGCGCGATCTGCTGGTCTGGCTAGCGAAAGACACGCCAGGTGCCGACCGCTCTACGATCGAGCGCATCATCGCCTCAGGTGACCGCACCGACCTGAAGCTGAACGCCCCTGTACCGGTCTACTTTGCCTACATCAGCGCGTGGTCCAACACGAGCGGCGTGCCACACTTCCGCGACGACATCTACCAGCGCGATGGTGTGGATGAACTGGCTCTGAGCGTTCAGTAAAGGCTCTGCAGTTCACGACTCCCGCCTGTGCTGCATGTGTGCTCAGCTAGCCGGTAGTTCCTTAGTTGCGCAATGAATGCCTCCACCGGTTTCCCCCAGTGCGTCGACGTTGAGTGTCACAATCTCGCGTTCGGGATAGAGTTTGCTGAGCGCTTTTTGCGCTTCCGCATCGGTTTCCCGGTCGCCGAACTGAGCGGCAATCACGGCTCCGTTGCAAACGTAGTAATTGGCATATGAGGCAACGAAATCCGGCGCGCGGACCCTTGGTGCGTTGGGGTCAGGGATAACTTCTACATCAAGCCGTTCCTCGACCAGTCTTTCGTAGG
>JBCCRF010000227.1:0-4486 GCA_039208305.1 Pseudomonadota bacterium | reverse complement strand
GCATCACCATGGATCAATGGCTGGCCTATGCCTCGCCGGAGAGCCTGTCGCTGTTCATGTTCACCAAGCCGAAGACGGCGAAGCGGCTGCATTTCGACGTCATCCCGCGCGCGGTGGACGAATATTTTCAGCACCTCGCGGCCTATCACAAGACTGATGATGAAAAGACGAGGCTGAACAATCCGGCTTGGCACATCCATGCGGGCGAGCCGCCGGTGGTGGACATGCCTGTGTCGTTTTCGATGCTGCTCAACCTCGTCAGCGCATCGAACGCGGAGGAAAAGGCCACGCTATGGGGCTTCATCAGCCAGTATGATGCGGAGGCGACACCGGACAATAATCTCAAGCTGGACGAACTGGTGGGTTACGCCATTGCCTATTTCCGCGACTTCGTGAAACCGACGAAGAGCTTCCGCCCGCCGTCGGATCAGGAGCGCGCCGCGATGGAAGACCTTGCCTCACGTTTACTGGCGATGGCCGATGATTCCGATGGTGAGACGCTGCAGACCGAGGTCTATTCCGTCGGCATGGAGCACGGTTTCGAAAACCTGCGGGACTGGTTCCAGGCGCTTTATCAGGTGTTGCTCGGGCAGGATCAGGGCCCGCGTTTCGGATCGTTTGCCGCGCTCTACGGGAAGGACCGCACGGTCGCGATGATCCGCGAAGCGTTGGGGCGGTAGCGCGCAAAGCCTTGGTTTGAATTTCGTGAAGACGGACAGGCGGCGAAGAGCCGCCCGGCGCGAATGCGCAGCCCACGCGGGGCGATTGGCAGATTAGATCTGCGTGAGAGCAGAGAGATCAGTCGACTGTAGGCCTACTGGCTGACCCACATGATGCGCGCCACCCAGTCCACGTCCTTCATCTCGAAGGTTCGTTTCGGGTGTTCCGGATTTTCAGACTCCAGCTCGATCGTGTTGGCGGTCTGGCGGGCCAGCGTCTTCGCCATGATTTCCCCGTCGTTTGTACGCACGACCACACGGTCCCCACGGCGCACCGATGTGGTGGGGGAGACGACGATACGGTCGCCATCGCGGTAGAGCGGCTCCATGGAATCGCCAGAGATTTCCAGCGCGTAGACCGGTTCGCGATCGCTTTGGGGAAAGTCCACAGCCTCCCAACCTTCACCGGTGGGCAGCCCCGCATCATCAAAGAAACCGCCGCTGCCGGCCTGAGCGAGACCCAGAAGTGGAATGGAAGCGGGCGGTACGAAACCTGGCGCGTCCGCCACGTAATCGCGACCGGCATCACGCAACCCGTCATAGCTGGGGGCGCTGCCTCGCATGAGCGCGAGGAAGCCGTCGATGTCGGTGCCTGTCGCATCCATAATTTTGGACAGGGATTCCGTCGACGGCCAGCGCATGCGTCCATCCCCACCGACACGTTTCGATTTGTTGAAGGTCGTGGCATCCAGCCCGGCGGTACGGGCGAGCTTGGATACCGAGATATCGTTCTTCGCCGCCAGAGCATCGATTGCTGCCCAGACTTCGGTGTGAGAAAACATGTCCGACTCGCTCGGAGACTAAGAAAACTATCCTATCTCTAGGATGCGTTGGATCGCTTGTCCATCACTGGTCAATTTTCTCAACAGCGCAGGTGTCAATCGGCCTTGTAGGGTTCTCTGCCCGACGACAAAGCGTGGTCGAGATAGTCGATCCGGTCCTGACCCCAGAACACTTCGCCATTCAGCACATAGGCGGGCACGCCCACCGCGTCAGCGTCGATGGCAGCCTGTGTATTGGCCGCGCGAATGCTGGCTACGTCGTCGGATTGGGCTACGGTGATGATTGTATCGGGGTCGAAATCGCATTCGGCGAGCTTGTCTGCAATCTCAGCCTCATTCGACATGTCGATATCATCCAGCCACACACCTTTGCCGACCTTGTTCAGGAATGCGTGGGGGTCGTCACCGCGCTTGACGATGGCGATGGTGCAATTGTCAGCCAGCGTCATGTCGACGGGAAAGAAGGCCGGTTTCAGGTTGACCGGGCGGTCGCGGATTTCGCTGATGCGTTGCAGTTCAATCAGCCGGTAACGCTGACGCACGGGCGGGCGCTGTGCGGGCGGCACTGCGCCGGACAGTTCCCACAAGCCGAACAGGTTGACCGGCTTGTAGTTCAGCGTTGCTCCATGCTTGTCGGCGACGGCGCGGATGGCGTCATTGCCAAGATAGGTGAAGGGCGATGCGCCGTAGAAATAATAGTCGATGGTGGGCATATGGTCCGTCCGCTTGGTGGAAGCGGACGGACCTTGTTGTCAGGCCGCCCGCTTCTGCTCTTCTTCAGAGAAGCGACCGTAGAAGGTTTCGCCCTTCTTCGCCATCTCCAGCAGCAGGGCCGGTGGGGTGAAATGGTCACCATGGCGTGAGGCGAGATCCTGCGCGCGGGCGGCGAAAGCGTCTGCACCGATGCGGTCGATATAGGAGAGCGGGCCACCGGTGAACGGTGCAAAGCCGAAGCCGAGGATCGCGCCCACATCCGCCTCGCGGATATCGGTGACGACGCCTTCCTCCAGACAGCGCACCGCTTCCAGGGCGATGGTGTAAAGGAAGCGGTCTTTTATTTCCTGGTTGTCGATGGCGTCCGCGTACTGCTGCTCGTGCATCGTCTTCAGATCGGGCCAGAGTTTCGCGCCCTTGGGTTTGGGATGGTAGTCGTACCAGCCCTTGCCCGCTTTCTTGCCGACACGGCCATGCTCCACCATCGTGTCGATGAGATCGATATGACGCTTGTCGAGCACCTTTAGCGCTTCCTCTTCGCCGAGGTCGGCCAGCGTCTGCTTCATCACCTTTTGGGAGAGGTCCAGCGCCACGGCGTCGTTCAGTGTCAGCGGACCGACGGGCATGCCGGCGGCGCGGGCGAGGTTGTCGATCATCGGCACCGGCACGCCTTCGATCAGCATGGACCAGGCTTCCTGCATGTAACGGATGACGGCGCGGTTGACATAGAAGCCGCGGGTGTCGTTCACGACGATGGGCGTCTTCTTGATCTTGGTCACGTAGTCGATGGCCAGCGCCAGTGCCTCATCGCCGGTCTTTTCGGCCATGATGATCTCCACAAGCATCATCTTGTCCACCGGCGAGAAGAAGTGGATGCCGATGAAGTTCTCGGCATTCTTCGACGCTTCCGCGAGCTCTCCGATCGGAATGGTCGAGGTGTTGGAGGCGAAGATCATGTCGTCGGTGGAGACCGCATCGACCTGACCGGTGACGTCCGCCTTCACGCCCTTGTCTTCGAACACGGCTTCGATGACGAGATCGCAATCGGCCAGTTTGTTGTAGTCGGTGGTCGCATCAATCTTGGCGAGAAGCGCATCGCGCTTCTCTTCCGTCGAACGCTTGCGCTTGATCGCACCGTCCAGCTTTTCGCGGGTCCAGTCCTTGCCCTTGTCGGCGGCATCTTGATCGCGGTCGATCAGGACCACGTCCATGCCCGCTTTCGCCGTCACGTAGGCGATGCCTGCCCCCATGAAGCCTGCGCCGATGACCCCGATCTTGTTCAACTCGCGCTTCGGTACATCCGGGCGGCGGGCACCCTTGTTGAGCTCTTGCATATTGACGAAGAGCGAGCGGATCATCGCCGCCGCTTCCGGCGTTTGGATCGTGTTGGCGAAATAGCGGCTCTCGATCTTCAGCGCCGTGTCGAAGGGTACCTGCAGACCTTCATAAACGCATTTCATGATGTTGATGGCGTTGGGATAGTTGGCAAAGGTCTCCTTGCGCAGGATTGCGTTGCCCGCAGCCAGCATCTGCATACCGTCCGGTGACCAGATGTTCAGCGGGGCCTTGAAGCCGCGCTCGTCCCACGGGGCCTTAGGCTTCAGACCGCCTTTCAGCATTTCCTTTGCCTTGGCGACGACTTCACCGGCAGGCGCAGTTTCGTGGACGAGGTTAAGTTGCTTTGCCTTGGCGGCGCGGTGAGCCTTGCCCTGCAGCAGCATCTGCACGCCGTCTTGCGGGTTCACCAGACGGGCAACGCGCTGTGTGCCGCCACCACCGGGCAGCAGGCCGACTTTCACTTCCGGCAGGCCGACGGTCGCCTTCTCATCATCGTTCATCACGCGGCCGTGGCAGGCGAGCGCCATCTCGAAACAACCTCCCAGCGCTGTGCCGTTGATGGCGGCAACCCACGGCTTGTCGCCCGCTTCCACGCGGCGCAACATCAGGTTGAGCCGATAGGCGTTGTCGAAGAGCATCTGCATGGCAGTGTCTTCGTCCTTGGCGCGTTCGGCCTGATACTGGCCCAGCATGTCCTGCAGCATGGTCAGGTCCGCGCCTGCGCCGAAGGTTGACTTGCCAGAGGTCAGGACGACGCCCTTGACCTCTTCATCCGCGTCGATTGTGTCGATCAGCTTGTCAAACTCGTCCATAACGTCGAGGTCGATGACGTTCATCGACTTGCCGGGCATGTCCCAAGTGATGGTGGCGATGCCGTCGGCGTCGGTCTGGATTTCAAAGTTTTTCATGTCTCTGTTCCTTCAAGAGGAGGAT
>JBCCRF010000226.1:0-4502 GCA_039208305.1 Pseudomonadota bacterium | reverse complement strand
TTCTTCAGCAATTCGGAATTCATCGCCACGGGCAAACCGCAGGGCGCAGAACTGGAATTGCTGCAATCGCTGTCCGCTGATTTGCCCGACGGCACGTTGGGGCAGGTGCCGGTGATGCCGGTATCCGACGGTTCCGGTGCGGACCGCAGTCTGTTGCGGGAAGCCAACCGGCTGTTTTCCGAAGCGGGCTGGCAGCGCGACGGTGGCCAGTTGGTCAATGAAACAGGTGAACCGCTGACATTGGAAATTCTCATCCGCTCCCCCACGTTCGAGCGCATCCTTGCGCCCTTCGTGGGCAATCTCAAACGGTTGGGCGTCCAAGCGACCATCGCACTTGTTGATCCGGCGCAGTTCCGCCGCCGCCTTGATACATTCGATTTCGATATGGTGGGGTCTGCCTTCAATCTGGGTGCACTGCCCACGGCTGCTTCGCTTGAAAATTTCTTCGGTTCCGTGACCCGTGACCGGGAAGGCAGCCGCAACTATAGCGGTATCGCCAACCCTGCTGTCGACGAATTGATCGCGCTGGTGGCGAAAGCCGACACCGTGGAAGACCTGACGGTTCGCCTCACGGCTCTCGACAGGGTGTTGCGGAACCTTCACAGCTGGATTCCCAACTGGAACGGTGCGAATCACCGCGTCGCCCATTGGGACCTCTTCGGCATTCCTGCTGAAAAACCCGATTACGATTTCCCGGTCGAGACCACCTGGTGGTGGGATACCGACAAGGCCGCTGCGCAAGGCCGTTAAACCAGAAGACCCCTTCCCCAAAGAAAGCAGCATCAGGAGACGCGAACCGCAATGGGCGCCTATATTCTGCGACGTCTGATGCTGATGGTGCCGACGATCCTCGGCATCATGCTGCTATCCTTCACCATTATCCAGTTCGCCCCTGGCGGCCCGGTGGAGCAGGTGATCGCGCAATTGACCGGCCAGGGTGGTGACGGGACAGACCGCATCACCGGGGGTGGCTCGGACTTTCAGGACACGAGCCAAACCGATGTGGGGGCTGGTGGGGGTGGCAGTTCGCAATATCGCGGCGCGCAGGGGCTGGACCCGGAATTCATCGAGAAACTGGAAAAACAGTTTGGTTTCGACAAGCCGGCCCATGAGCGTTTCGTGATGATGATCCGCGACTACGCGACCTTCAATTTCGGCGAGAGCTACTTCCGCTCGGTCGATGTGATCGACCTGATTATCGAAAAGATGCCGGTCTCCATCTCGCTCGGGCTTTGGATGACGCTCATCTCTTACGGCATCTCGATACCGCTGGGCATTCGAAAGGCGGTTCAGGACGGAACGCGGTTCGACGTTTGGACCTCTGCCATCGTCACGGTCGCCTATGCCGTGCCGGGGTTCCTCTTCGCCATCCTGCTCATCGTGCTGTTCGCCGGCGGCTCCTTTTTCGACCTGTTCCCGTTACGCGGTCTGTTCTCCGACAATTGGGATCAGCTGACGTGGTATGAAAAAATCCTCGATTATTTCTGGCACCTCACCCTGCCGTTGACGGCCATGGCGCTAGCCGCCTTCGCCACCACGACGCTGCTGACGAAGAATTCGTTTCTGGACGAAATCAAGAAGCAGTATGTGACGACCGCCCGGGCCAAGGGCTTGAACGAGCGGCAGGTGCTATACGGCCACGTGTTCCGCAACGCGATGTTGATCATCATCGCAGGCTTTCCAGCGGCTTTCATCTCGGCCTTTTTCACCGGGTCACTGCTGATCGAACAGATTTTCTCGCTCGATGGGTTGGGGCTTCTCGCCTATACGTCGATCCTCACCCGCGACTATCCTGTCGTCTTCGCCACGCTCTACATCTTCTCGCTGATGGGGCTGGTGGTGAGCCTGATTTCCGACATCACCTACACGCTGATCGATCCGCGCATCGATTTCGAGCGGCGTGACGTGTAGCGGGGACGGCCGATCATGATGGACCCGATCCCCACCGCTGCGAAAACGGAAATGCGGCACCCCAACGACCTCGTTCTTGGGCGCGATGCGCCGAAGAAGCGGTCGTTCCTCTCTCCGCTGAACCAGCGGCGCTGGGCTAATTTCAAGGCGAACCGCCGCGGCTATATTTCACTTTGGATCTTCGCAGTGCTGTTCGTGATCTCACTGTTTGCGGAGTTCATCGCCAACGACAAGCCGATCCTCATTTCCTACAAAGGTGAGCTGCTCACACCGATATTTGTAGACTACCCGGAAGAGAAATTCGGTGGTTTTCTGCCGGTGACCGACTATCGCGATCCGGTGAATATCGAAGAGATTGAGGCCAACGGTTGGATGCTTTGGCCGCCCATCCGTTACTCCTACCGCACCACAAACAAGCAAATTCCCGAGCCTGCGCCATCAAAGCCGTTCTGGATGTACGACAGCGATTTTGCTTGCAATAAATACGATCAGGGCGTCGATGATCCGCTCTGCACAACCGGCAATATGAACTGGCTCGGCACGGATGATCAGGCGCGCGATGTGCTGGCGCGGGTCATTTATGGCTTCCGCATCTCGGTGCTGTTCGGGCTGATCCTGACGCTTCTGTCCGCCATCATCGGCGTCTCCGCCGGTGCGGTGCAGGGCTATTATGGCGGCTGGGTCGATCTGCTGTTTCAGCGTTTCATTGAAATCTGGACGTCGATCCCGCTGCTCTTCCTGCTCATCATTATCGCCTCCGTCCTGCCGCCGGGCTTCTGGATCCTGCTGGGCATCATGTTGCTGTTTTCATGGACCGGTTTCGTCGGCGTGGTGCGGGCCGAATTTCTGCGGGCGCGCAACTTTGAATATGTGAACGCCGCCCGCGCGCTCGGCGTTGGCAACGGCACCATCATGTTCCGCCACCTGCTGCCCAACGCCATGGTGGCAACGCTGACCTTCCTGCCTTTCATCATCTCAAGCTCAATCGGCGCATTGACCTCGCTGGACTTTCTCGGCTTCGGCCTGCCCCCGGGCTCACCCTCACTGGGGGAACTGCTGAAGCAGGGGCAGAACAATCTGCAGTCGCCCTGGCTCGGGCTCACCGGTTTCGCGGTCATCTCCATCATGCTCACCTTGTTGATCTTTATCGGCGAAGCGACGCGCGATGCTTTCGATCCGCGCAAGACGTTCAAGTGAGGCAGTGATGAGTGACAGATTGCTCGACGTTCAGGACCTCTCCGTCGCCTTCACCACCAGCGGCCAGACCAGCACGGCCGTCGACCGCATCTCCTTCCACATCGATAAAGGGGAGACGGTGGCGTTGGTGGGAGAATCCGGTTCCGGCAAATCGGTCTCCGCGCTCTCCGTCCTGAAGCTGCTGCCCTACCCCACGGCAAGCCATCCGTCAGGCCGCATCCTGTTCAAGGGTGAAGACCTGCTGGACGCCGATGAAAGCGACTTGCGCCGGGTGCGCGGCGACGACATTACGATGATCTTTCAGGAGCCCATGACGTCGCTCAACCCGCTGCACACGATCGAGCGGCAGATCGGCGAAATCCTGACCATCCATCATGGTATGTCCGACGACAGCGCTCGCACTCGCACTCTGGAACTGCTCAATCAGGTTGGCATCCGCGAGCCTGAAAAGCGCCTTGGAGCCTATCCGCACCAGATGTCTGGCGGGCAACGCCAGCGCGTTATGATCGCCATGGCGCTCGCCAACGAGCCGGAACTGCTCATTGCGGACGAGCCCACCACCGCGCTTGACGTAACGGTGCAGGCGCAGATCCTCGAACTGCTAGCGGAACAGAAACGCGAGCGCGGCCTCTCCATGCTGTTCATCACCCACGATCTCGGCATCGTGCGCAAATTTTCCGACCGGGTTTGCGTGATGAACCACGGCAAAATCGTAGAGCACGGCCCGACCGCAGAGATTTTCGACAATCCGCAGCACGACTACACCAAGCACCTCTTGGCAGCGGAGCCGAAGGGCAATCCCCCCGCGCTGAAACCGAACGCGCCGATGGTGATGGAGGGTGAGAACGTCAAGGTCTGGTTCCCGATCAAAGCCGGGCTCCTGCGCCGCACGGTGGACCATGTGAAAGCGGTGGACGGGATCGACCTGCAGCTAAAGGCCGGACAGACGCTGGGTGTCGTCGGGGAATCCGGCTCCGGTAAGACAACGCTCGGGCTCGCGCTGACGCGGATGATCTCCAGCGAGGGCCGCATCGGTTTCGTCGGTCAGGACATCAACGACTATTCGTTCAAGGAAATGAAGCCGCTGCGCTCCGACATGCAGATCGTGTTTCAGGATCCCTACGGCTCGCTGTCGCCGCGCATGTCCGTGGCGGAAATCATTGCCGAGGGCATGGGCATCCACATGCCGCAGCTTTCCGATCAGGAGAAGGACGACCGTGTCGCCTCCGTGCTATCGGAAGTGGGACTGGACCCGGCCACCCGTCACCGCTATCCGCACGAGTTTTCCGGCGGGCAACGCCAACGCATGGCTATCGCTCGCGCCATGGTGCTCGAGCCGAAATTTGTGATGCTGGACGAGCCGACATCCGCGCTCGATATGTCGGTTCAGGCAC
>JBCCRF010000225.1:0-4503 GCA_039208305.1 Pseudomonadota bacterium | reverse complement strand
TGACGATCACCGCGCACGTGTTGAGATGCTGCTATCGAAACGACGCCTTCGTGGCGCAGAGCGCATCGCTGGTAAAGCCGGCGCTACCCGCATGGTCGCGGCGCGCATCGCCGTCGAGCGCAAGAAGCGCGATGCCGGACGCCGCATTGCCGCGGTACCAGCGAGCCAACAGAAACATCCCATGCAGTTGCTGACGAAAGCCATGCACGACACGCGCCGCGAGCGCATCACGGCGGCTTCAAATGCACTTCTGGCAATCGACCCCCGCTCCCTGTCCGCACAAGCAGCTGATCAGGTTTGGCGGCAACAGCGGATCGTGATTTCCGATCTTCTGGAGGCAAACAAGACCCGCCTCGCCTATCGATTGGCAGCCCACAACACGCCGCAATCCGACCGCCGCAAGTTGGATCAGGCCTTCAAGGCTGGTTGGATCGCACTGCGCAAACGCGGCGATGCCAAGACGGCGCGAAGCCATTTCTCCCGTCTGGTGAAGATAGCAGGCACTCCGCTCAGCCGGTCCCGTGGCCATTACTGGCTGGGTCGCAGCTACGCTGCCCAAGGCCGAAAATCCGACGCAACGACGTCCTACGAGCGCGCTGCCAAACACGACACGACTTACTACGGCCAGCTTGCGGCTCAGGAACTGGGCAGAAAGACCATCGACATCTCCAAAGGTCGCGCCAGCGCACAGGATCGCAGCAACTTTGCCGGATACGAGCTTGTGAAAGCCATCGCGAAGCTGGAAAGCGCCGGCCATGGCGACCGTGCCCGCACCATTTACCGCCACCTTGGGCGGCACATGAAAGATACGGGCGAACTTGCACTCCTCGCAGCGCGGGCCGAGAAACGAGGCGACTTCCAACTGTCGCTGCAGGTCGGAAAATCCGCTTTCCTGCGCGGTCGCGGAGCCGACCAACTCGCCTGGCCGCTCGGCGCGATTTCGACGCAGACGAAAACCAGCGGCGCAGGCTTGCCCATCGCCTACGCCATCGCGCGGCAGGAAAGCACGTTTCAGATTGACGCCCGCTCACCGGCCAATGCGCTTGGCCTCATGCAACTGCTGCCCGCCACCGCAAAGCGTACTGCACGCTCCCTCGGCATCCGCTATTCACGCCAGCGCCTCGTAACGGACGCGAGCTACAACGCTCGCCTTGGAACCGCATTTCTTGACCAGCAAATGGACCGTTTCGGCGGCTCCTTCATTCTGACGTTTGCCGCCTACAATGCAGGCCCTGGCCGCGCGGATGAATGGATCGAACGTTTCGGCGACCCGCGTGGAGCGAAGCTGTACACGGTCATCGATTGGGTGGAGACGATCCCGTTCTCCGAGACGCGCAATTACGTGCAGCGGGTTATGGAAAACTATCAGGTGTATAAAACGCGCCTGAAAGGCGGTCGCCTGACAATCTCGGAGGATCTACGAGCTGGGCGCCGTAGCTGAAACCTTGCGAGCAGACTGACAGTGCTCCAAAATCGGCTGTGATCTCCCGATCCTGCCGAGCACCATGAGCGACACAAGCAAGAGCGATATCGAGCGCAACACCTTTACCGTCGCCATGCGTGACGGTGAAATTCTGAAGGGCTGGCGCTACGCGCGAGGGAGTGGAGAAACTGGCAGCGATCATCATCTGTTGGCTCTGCCAGACGAGTTAGGCAATGCACGTCAACTCGCTTCTCTCGCGCACGCGCTGCTGGCGCAGGACCATGGGCCTGCCTCCATCATTACAACTGATATGCGGGGTCGCGGTCTCTCACGTGATGCGAAGTCTGATGATACGGATGTGGAGACGGATGCCCGCGACCTAATCTCCATCTGCGACGCGCTGAACCTGCATCATGCGGATATATTGGTGACGGGTCGGTCATCCGGCATTTTGTTCAACGCACTTCCAAGCCGCCCTACCCTGTGCCGCAAAGTCGTGTTGAACGATGCTGCACCCGCCTTCGATCCGGTGGGCATTGCAGCAAACACAGCGCTCGTGCAGCGCGAAGGCGCTCCTGGCGACTGGAAGGAAGCGGTCGCCCGTCTGATCGACCGCCGCCCATGGCTCGACGAGCGTAGCGACGAAGAAGCGCTGGCCTACGCCAAAACGGTGTGGCGCAATAACGACGGTAAACCCGCCCATGACCGCGCCCGCGATCTGTTGCGCGCCTCCAACAGCGGCAATTTTGACGACAAACAGGCGGAGTACTGGAAAGAGTTCGCGGTTCTGAAAAATACGCCCCTTCTTCTGATCCACGGTGGCGAGTCAAAACTTGTAACGCCAAACGAGATCGAAAGGATGAAAAAGGTAGCCGGCAAATCGCTAACAGTCGTCGAAGCCGAAGGGCAGAGCCACCCGCCTGAACTCGCTGTGGGCGCATTGCCCAAGACGGTCGCGGATTTCCTCGCCAGCTAAATATCCAGGAACCCGCCGGACTGCCGTGCCCACAGGTCGGCGTAGAGACCGCCTTTCTTCAGCAGTTCCTCATGCGTGCCAGTCTCGATAATCTCCCCATCCTCGATCACCACCAAACGGTCGAGATGGGCAATGGTGGACAGGCGGTGTGCGATGGCGACCACCGTCTTGCCGCGCATCAGATCCGCCAAATTATCGTTGATCGCCGCCTCGACCTGAGAATCGAGCGCTGATGTGGCCTCGTCCAGCAACAGGATGGGGGCGTTGCGCAAGAACACCCGCGCCAGCGCGATGCGTTGCCGCTGACCGCCAGAGAGTTTCACGCCCCGTTCACCAACATGGGCGTCGAGGCCGGTGCGCCCCTTCACATCGCGCAAATCCAAGATGAAGCTGTCGGCTTGCGCCCGACGGGCGGCATCCCAGATCGCCTCATCGCTGACATCATCCATACCGAACGCAATATTGTCGCGCACGCTGCGATGGAGCAGCGCCGTATCCTGCGACACCATCCCGAAAGCAGAGCGCAGAGAGCCTTGCGTAACCTTTGCGATATCCTGCCCATCGATTGCGATTTCGCCACCGTTGAGGTCGTTAAAGCGCAGCAACAGGTTCAACAGGGTGGTCTTGCCCGCGCCGGACGGACCAACGATACCGAGCTTCTCGCCCGCCTCGACCCGGAGATCGAAGTCGCTCAAAACGGATTTGCCTCCGGGGTAGGAAAAATCGACGCCTCGCAATTCCACCGCAGCATCGCTTACCACGAGGTCCTTCGCCTCCGGCGCGTCAACAATTTGAGGCCGTTTTGCGATCAGAGCTGCGCTGTTCTGCACGGTGCCGAAATTGCGGAAGAGGCCATTCAGTAGGCCAAGCAGACGCCCCATCAGCAAGTTGAGCCGCAGGCATAGCGCCAGCGCAATGGCGACCGACCCTGCAGTCAATTCGCCTACGGAGAACAGCCAAAGTGCCGTTCCTGCTATCACCACCAGCATTGTGCTGGACAGTGTCTGAAACGCAATCCGCATGCCAGCGATGGCGCGAGTAAAGCTACGCAGCATCGCCAGCACATCGTCCCATGCGGCGCGGATGTAAGCGTCGTTCGCCACCTCCGCCGCATGCAGTTTCACCGTTCGGATGTTGCCGTAACCGTCTACCAAACGTCCAGTCAGAACTGCCGTCTGTTCGGCGGTGCTGCGGCCGCGGTCGCGGATCATCGGCACGGCGATGCGGGCGATAATGGCGACTACAGACAGCCACAAGAGAACGGGTAGCATCAGTCGCCAGTCGAGACCGGCAATCACCACCAGTGTCGTGACCGCGAAAACGGCGATGAACCAGATGATCTGCAGAAGCGAAACCATGAAGTCCCCTGCCGCTTGTCCAGACTGCCAGACCTTTTGCGAAATACGCCCCGCCATCTCGTCATCGAAGAAGCCGACATCCTGCCTCGAGACGGACAGATGGGATTGCCACCGCACCAGGGTGAAGAATTCCGGCACGACGATCTGCTCTTCAACAACCGCCGTCGCGACAGCGATAACGCTACGTATGACCGCAACCAGCAGCGCCATGGCGATCAGCGTCGCTGCGTTGTCGCTAAAAATAGCCGCCGCCTCGCCACTATTCATCATGTCCACGATGACGCCGACGAAGATAAAGAGCAGCGCTTCCACCAGCGCCGTGACACCTCCCAGCACCAGAATTGCCGTGAACGACCATGGTGTCTGACGGGCAAAGTGAGCTAGAAAGCCGAGGCCCGGAGCGGGCGGTGGCCCCGGATCTGCACGCTCAAAAGGGCGGCCAAAACGCTCGAAGAATCGGAAAAACGCATCCATCGCGACCTTCTAGCGGGCATGCTCCGTTCCGTCGCCCTTTGAGCAGCAGATGCGGCGTTGTGGGCGCGATGGCCCTGCCCTAATCTGCCCGGCGCATGACGTATCTTCTGCTCCGTAAGGCCGTGTGGGCCATCATCACCCTAGCGGTCGCGTCGCTTTTCGTGTTCCTGGCGATGGAAGTCGTGCCGGGAGACGCGGCACAGGTCATGTTGGGCATAAACGCGACCGACGAAGCGGTCGCCGCGTTGCGAGAACGCCTCGGCCTCGATCTG
>JBCCRF010000224.1:0-4535 GCA_039208305.1 Pseudomonadota bacterium | reverse complement strand
CCCATATGAACGGCGGTGTGATAGGCGAGCAATTGCACCGGTACAGAACAGATGATCGGCGTCACGAGGTCCGGCACCGTTGGCATGACGATCGTTTTGGCTCCGTCCATCGCTGCCGTTTCTGCGCCGCGCTCATCGGTGATCAGGATGATCTGGCCGCCACGTGCCGCCACTTCCTGCATATTGGAGACGGTTTTCTCAAAAATACGATCAAAGGGGGCCACCACGATGACGCGCATTTCCTCATCGATCAGCGCGATGGGGCCATGCTTCAATTCACCGGCGGCGTAGGCTTCAGCGTGAATGTAAGAGAGCTCTTTCAGCTTCAGCGCACCTTCCAGCGCTAGCGGATAGTTCGTGTCGCGGCCGAGATAGAGGCAGGACTTTACGCCCGCGAGGGTCGTCGCCAATTCCTTGATCTCGCCTTCCAGCTTCAGCGCATCGTGGATGTAGCGCGGCACCTCCTCCAGCGCGTCGATCATCGCCTTTTCCTGCGCCTGATCGATATGACCGCGCTGAACCCCGGCTGCGACAGCGAGTGGTGCAAGAACCGACAGCTGACAGGTGAAGGCTTTGGTAGAAGCGACGCCGATCTCCGGGCCGGCCAGCGTCGGGAAAACGTAGTTGGAAGCCCGCGCCATCGTACTTTCCTGCACGTTGACGATCGAGAGAAGCTTCTGGCCGTTCTCTTCGCAGTATTTCAACCCGGCCAGCGTGTCCGCCGTCTCGCCGGACTGGGAGATGAACATGGACAAGCCGTCCTTCGCCATCGGCGCTTCGCGGTAGCGGAACTCGGAGGCCACATCGATATCCACTGGCAAGCGGGCATGGCGCTCGAACCAGTATTTGCCGACCAGACCGGCCAAGTAGGCTGTCCCGCAGGCTGTGATGGTCAGACGGTCCAGCGCCGAAAAATCAAGATCGCTGCGGCCTTCACTGCGGCGGCGCAACATGATGGCGCGTTCGTTGAAATCAACATAGCGCGACAGCGTGTGGCCAACCACTTCCGGCTGCTCATAGATTTCCTTGAGCATGAAGTGGCGGTGATTGCCCTTGTCCGCCATGTGAGCGGAGCCGGAGGACAGAGTCGTCTGGCGTTCCACCACCTTGCCATCAGCACCAAAAATGGTGGCACCCGTGCGGCGCAGTACGGCCCAATCACCATCTTCGAGATAGGTAATACGGTTAGTGAACGGCGCCAAAGCGACAGCGTCGGAGCCGAGATACATCTCGCCATCACCATGACCGATCGCCAGTGGTGGTCCGTTGCGGGCAGCAACGATAAGGTCATCGCGCCCCTTGAACATGATCGCGATGGCGAAGGCGCCCGTCAGTTGTGCGATAGCCGCGTGAGCCGCCTGCTCCGGCTCTTGGCCCGAGGCCATTTCCTTTGCCACGAGGTGTGCGACCACTTCCGTATCGGTCTGGGAGGCGAATTCGTAGCCGCCTGCCTCCAAACCTTCGCGCAGCTCGCGGAAATTCTCGATGATGCCGTTATGGACCACGGCCACATCGCTTTGAGAAAAATGCGGGTGGGCGTTCTTCTCAACGGGCGCACCGTGCGTCGCCCAGCGGGTGTGACCGATGCCGATATGGCCCGCGAGAGGATCGTCAGCGAGGCGTTGCTCCAGATTGATAAGCTTGCCTTCCGCTCGTCTGCGATCCAGCGCGCCATCACGAATGGTGGCGACACCGGCGGAATCGTAACCGCGATATTCGAGCCGTTTCAGCGCATCCACAATCAGCGGAGCGACGGGCTGTTGGCCCACAATACCTACGATGCCACACATGGGCGCGGTCCTTTGCAAATCAGCCGCGTGGGGAGTGCCACGCAAGTGTTGCCCGTATCACCGCACGGGCTTTGTCCAAGTCACAATTGATTGCAAAGACGCAAAGAAACCGTTGCTTAATTCGCAGTTCGTTTGGCTTTGGTCGCGGCGTTGCGGGCGTGCAATTCTCTCGCCTTGCCGGGAATATTCTTCTGGTCGGCGCGGGTGATGGCGAGCGCATCGGCCTCAACGTCATTCGTGATCACAGAACCGGCCGCGGTAATGATGCCATCGCCGACCGTGACCGGAGCAACAAGCGAGGTATTGGAACCGATGAAAGCGCCCTCGCCGATCTGTGTTTTCCACTTGTTGTAGCCATCGTAATTGCAGGTGATTGTGCCCGCGCCGACATTGGCCTTCGCGCCGACCTCGGCATCGCCGATATAGGACAGGTGATTGACCTTCGCGCCTTCGCCCAAAGTCGCGCCCTTGATCTCGACGAAATTGCCGACCTTTGCGGATGTTCCGACAGCGGCACCGGGGCGAAGTCGGGCATACGGGCCGACGACAGCACCCTCACCCACGGCAGCGCCTTCAAGATGCGAAAAAGCGCGGATGGTTGCGCCGGATGCGACCGTCACGCCCTGAGCGAAGACGACATTGGGTTCGATAACGCAGTCCGACGCCAATTCGGTGTCGTAGTGTAGGATGACGGTATCAGGAGCTGTCATCGTCACGCCATCTCGCATTGCAACCTCTCGGCGACGCTGCTGCCAAAGCTCTTCCACCTGCGCCAGTTGCACGCGATCGTTGACACCCAGCGTATCGGCCTCCGGCACTTCGATAGCGACCGCATTCAGGCCGCGCTCGCGGGCGATCTCCACCGTGTCGGTGAGATAGTATTCGCCTTGTGCGTTGGCGCTGCCGACCGCGTCGAGCAGATCGAGTGCATGTTCTGCACGGAACGCCATGATGCCGCTGTTGCAGAATGTGACTTTGCGTTCCTCGTCCGTCGCGTCTTTTTCTTCACGGATAGCGAGAAGCTGCGATCCCTGCGTGAGCAAACGGCCATAACCAGTTGGTTGTGCTGTATGAAAGCCCAAGACGACGACATCGGAGCCTGAACGCAGTGCATCCCGGGCACTGTCGATGGTCTCGGCGCGGATCAGCGGAACGTCGCCGTAGAGAATGACGAGATCGCCCTGCGCTCTCTCGATCGCCTCGCGAGCCGCCAGCACAGCGTGGGCCGTGCCTTTTCGTTCGTGCTGAATATGGGTGGAAACCGCAGCCGAATGATCGCGGACGGCCGCCTCCACGCGCTCCGCCTGATTGCCGACGACCACGGCCACCGTGTCGCTTCCCGCCTCAAGCGCGGTGTCGATGACGTGGTTTACCATCGGCAGACCGGCAATGGGATGCAGCACCTTTGGCGTGTCGGAACGCATGCGCTTGCCCTCACCGGCGGCGAGAATAATGGTCGTGCAGCTTGTTTGAAAGGCGTCGGTCATGGGGACGATCTTGATATGAAACGGTGAGTCGGCAGCATCGTTAGTCTCCCTTTACTGAAGATTAAGCATAACCACACATGCTTTTGGCGCGCGCGAGCACGATGTCTGGTTCGCGGTCGGTCCGGTTTGGGCCATCGGACGAATTGCGGGACGAAACATCATGCGCCGACATCTCGATTTTCAGATTGTAGACGACGATGCCCCGATCACGCAGCTTAGCCACCTTCTCTCCTTGTCCAATGATAGCGAAGAGCCAGAGCTGATGCCCGAGACGGGCGCGCCGCTTCCAGGTGCCGACATTGCGCTCTACACATGGGGGGCGCTGGCTTTCGGTTGTGTGGCTTTTGTTGCTGCATCTGTTGCGACTGGACCTGCAAAAGGCCCTGCCTTGATGGACCTGGCCCGCACTGCACCAGTAACACAACCGCAGGTGGAACGTGTCATAGCGATGAGCGAAGACGGCTTGCCACAATATGATGCCTGGACTGCAGAGCGCGGTACGATCGACCCGACCGTTGTCGGTGCTGTCCCACCTGAGGCTCCCGAACGCAAAGAAGATACTCTCGACCTGCCCGCATTGCCTGAGCCCCTTGCTGTGATGGAGCATCAGCGCACCGGAGAACTGCAGCCCGACATCACCTATTCCAGCACCCGCCATGCTGCACGCCTGCTTGCACCTGACGGGACAGCAATTCCACTTAAGCTGTTCCAGCGCCTTGCCCAACGGGCGCCAGATCTTATGGAGCGTTTGGAAGCAAATTCTTCGAATGGAGACCTTCTCGCAGGTCCATTTAGTACGCGCGACGCCGTTGTGTCTTTTTGCCGCTCGGTCGTGCTGCGACTGACTTTGGGCTGTGATCCTGTCGATTGGCCGAAATCCGGCAGTTAGTTCCCGCTTGCACGTTTGACGTTGCCTATGCTTGAAACACAACTTGCTAGGAAAGAATCAGTTTTTATACCTTTATTCAGCATTTTTCATTTGCTCCCGCTAAGCCTTTTCTTGAGGCCAAAATGACTTTGAAAAGGTTTCAAAATTACTCGGTTTATCTTTAGCCTCTTGAAACATTAAATCCTGTGTATACAGAACAGACCATTCTTGCTGCTGACACTTAATAACTATACCTTGATGGTAAATGAGCAGGAAGCAATGAAGTTTGAAGTTCTCAAAAAATGGAGATGTTTGCTGTATTTTTGGGTCTGACATCTCCTTATTGGATAGGCAAAAATTACTCTGACTTGCTTTAATATCAGATTTGTG
>JBCCRF010000223.1:0-4582 GCA_039208305.1 Pseudomonadota bacterium | reverse complement strand
CGGATTCACCCTTATCAAAGTCTTCTTCTTCCTAGAGGGTTGTAACCTTATGAAACACTCGATCTTCACCACATTTTTTGAACTGAGATTGATCATAATACACCAAAAGCGAGTCTTTTTTTAACACAGATCCCCAGCATGAGGAGGACGAGAAAGAGGGGCAGGAACCAGACGAGCATCAGTCCACCCTCAATCCATTCTCACCGCGCCACCGGCGGCTTCCACTTCGCCCGTTCCGGCCAGGAAGGCGGCGGAGCCATCGTCGGGCAGATCCGCATCGGGGTCTAAGAACAACACGATCTGGCGCAGGATCAGCTCGATATTGATGACCAGCAGCATCACGAGGCCGAGCAGGAAGGCGCCATACATGTAGCGCAGCTTCACCTTCACCGCCTCGCCGCCGACCCAGTCCAGCGGGATGACCAGCGAGGATGAATTGAAATTGCCGCCAAAGCCGAATGTGTGATTCCAGCCGAAGGAAATGGCCACCACGAGCACAGCGGTGGCCGCGAGCGTCAGCACCAGCATCAGCAGTTGCGCAACGCGCGGCGGCATCATCTGAGGCACCATGTCGATGGCGACGAACCCACCCCAACGGTAGGCCGACGGCGCGATTAGCCCCGTCATCCACAGCATCAGGAAGCGTGCCGCCTCGTCCGGCCAGGGCAGAGCCGCATTGAAGACGTAGCGAAACACCACCTGCAGCAGGATGACGAACACCATCAGCGCCAGCGCAATCCACGCTAGCTGCCGCATGATGCGCAGCACCACGCTGTTCAATCCCATGAATATAGACAGCATCCCCCTCATGGGCGCACGCTGGCCCAGCAAAGTGGCTGCGTCAACCGACCGCAGAACGGTGGCGAACAGCAATTTGCGCGGCGGAAGCCCTTTTGGCGGAACGCTTTCACATCGCGGATGGTTTTGTCGTCACGAATTCTACTCCAATCGGGGACAACATCATGAAACACGCCAAGGACTATCTGGAAGAGGCCAACGCCGCCGTACCGAAATTGTCCTTCGACGAGGCCAAGGCCAAACACGATGCAGGCACCCTGTTCGTCGACGTGCGCGATTCCGGCGATATCGCGAAATCCGGCACGGTGAAAGGCGCTGCCCGTATCCCCCGCGGCATGATGGAATTCCGCGCCGACAGCGAGATGGAGCAGTTCTACGACGATCGCCTGAAGAAGGATCAGGATATCGTCCTCATTTGTGGCGCAGGCGGTCAGGCTGCCCTCACCGGCAAGACGCTGAAGGACATGGGCTACGAAAAGGTCTTCAACGCCGGCGGCGTGCCGGACTGGAAAGAGGCTGGCGGCGCGATGGAAGAGGGCTAATAACCCTCGCTGGCAACGCCTTCCTTGCCGTCGAGCACAGCCAGCAGATCGTTCAGCACGCCAGACGCGCCGAAGCGGAAGGTATCCGGGGTGGCCCAATCTTCGCCGACAATCTCGTCTGCGATGGCGAGATAGGCTGCCGCGTCCGCCGTGGAGCGGATTCCACCTGCGGGTTTGAAGCCGACATCGCGATGGCCGTCTGCTATGACAGACAGCATCAGTCGGGCGGCTTCGGTCGTGGCATTGACCGCAACCTTGCCGGTGGACGTCTTGATGAAATCGGCACCGTTGGCGATGGCCAGTCGGGAGGCCTCAGTGATGAGCCCGGCTTCCATCAACGCACCGGTTTCGAGAATGACCTTCAGCACAGTTCCGTGGCACACATCGGATACGGCGCTGACCATGTCGGCGGCGGCCTGCGCGTCACCGGCCATGAACGCGCTGTAGGGCAGCACCAGGTCAATTTCGGTTGCGCCATCGTCGATGGCTTGTTCGGTCTGCTGCACCACCGCGTCCCGGCTTTCCTTGCCCGATGGGAAGTTCACCACCGTTGCAATGCCGAGCTTGGGGTTTAGCGCGCGGGCATGGGCGACAAAACTCGGCCAGATGCAGATGGCCGCCACCGGGCCGTGGGGCGTGTCGGCCCGCGCGATCAGGGCGTCGATATCGTCCGCAGTGCAATCGTCGTTGAGATTGGTGAGGTCCACCATCGCCAGTGCCCGGGCGGCAGCAGACTCAAGATCGCTGCTCATGCGTCGAGCCCTTTCTCGAAAGCCGTGCGCAGAATCGTCGCCAGCTTGCGCCCGCCTTCCGGCGCCATGTCCTGCGTTTCCTGATGGGAGAGCTCGTCCCCCGTCATTCCGGCACCGTAATTGGTAATGACCGAAAAGGCCGCACAGCGCATGCCGAGGAAGCGGGCAAGGATAACCTCAGGCACGGTGGACATGCCCACCGCATCCGCCCCCAGCCGTTTCGCCATGCGGATCTCTGCCGGGGTCTCAAAGCTCGGACCTGAAAACCACATATAGACGCCGCGGCGCATCTCGATGCCCGCATCCTTCGCGGCGGCACGGAAAGCCTTTCGCATTTGCTTATCATAGGCCGAAGTCATGCCGACGAAACGGGCGTTCGACGGCTCACCGATCAGCGGGTTGGTGCCGGACAGATTGATGTGATCTTTGATCGCCATCACCGAACCCGGCGGCTGGTCGGCGTCGAGAGACCCGGCGGCGTTTGTCAGTATCAACCGTTCCACACCGCAGGCATGGATCGCCTCCAGCGGCCTGCGCATGGCGGCAGCGTTGCCGTTCTCGTAATAATGCTGGCGGCCTTTCAGGATCAGCACATCTTGCCTCCCGAAACGGGCGGCCACCACTTCGCTGACATGGCCTTCCACGCCGGATTCGGCGAACCCGTCCAGATCGCCATAGGCGTGGCGCGAAACCTCCTCATAGCCCTCCAGCGCATCGGCGAGGCCGGAGCCCAGCACGAGTGCAGTATCGGGGTGGAAGTCTCCAAGCGCCTCTTTGAGTGAGGTCATCTTCTAATCCTCGATATTGAAGGCGAAGGGCAGCAGGTCGCCCAGCGTGACGGTTTCGACGATCCCGTTGGCATCGCACAGATACACCGACGTAGAGGCCTTGCCGAATTCCATCAGCCGTTGACGGCAGCCACCGCAGGGTGTGGCCTTGTCGGCGCGGGTGGCGAAGACGCACACCTCCGCGATGTCGTGCTCGCCATTCATCACCATGTGGGCGATGGCGCTGGTTTCCGCACACCAGCCTTCCGGTGACGAGACATTCTCGATGTTGCAGCCGGAATGGATGTGGCCCGCTTCCGTCAGAATGGCAGCGCCGACGGGATATTGTGAATAGGGCGCGTGGGCGAGTTGAGCAGCTGCGCGGGCGGCCTCGAACAGCTTTTCTCGCATATCAGCGTTCTTTGACATAGGGACGACCGGCGGCCTTGGGCGGAATGGCCTTGCCAATGAAACCGGCCAGCAAAATGACGGTTAGGATATAGGGCAGCGCCTGCATGAGTTGCACCGGCACCTGTCCAACCATGGGCAGCGCGACGCCCTGATAGCGGATCTCGATGGCGCCAAGGAACCCAAACAGCAGGCAGGCCCACATGGCCGCCACCGGTCGCCATTTGGCGAAGATGAGGGCTGCCAGTGCGATGAAGCCACGACCCGCCGTCATGTCCTTCACGAAACCTGCCGATACGCCGATGGAGAGATAGGCTCCTGCCACGCCGCACAACGCTCCGCAGCAGATGACGGCGCGGTAGCGCGCCCAGGCGACCGAAATGCCCGCCGTGTCTACCGCCGCCGGGTTCTCCCCAACCGCCCGCAGCCGCAGGCCGAAGCGCGTGCGGAACAACACCCACCAGGTGATGGGCACCATGGCGAAAGCGACGTAGGCGAGCAGATTGTGACCGGAGATCAGCCCCTCATAGACAGGGCCCAGAACGGGCACGCCTTGCAGCGTTTCTGCTAGCGGCAGGTCGAGTGGGATGAAACGCGAATCGTTGCTCAGTTGCGGCGTGCGTCCGCCCTGGCTGAACCACGCTTGCCCGAGCAGCGCCGCCAGCCCGGCTGCGATGAAGTTGATCGCTACGCCTGACACGATCTGATTGCCGCGATTGGTGATGGAGGCGAAGCCATGGATCAGGGAAAACGCGATGGCCACCATCACGGCGGCGATCAGCCCGAGCCATGCCGAGCCCGTGACGGCAGCAGTTGCACCAGCGGCGAAGGCGCCGCCCAGCATCTTACCCTCCAGCCCGATATCAACGATTCCTGCACGCTCCGAATAAAGCCCGGCGAGACACGCCAAGAGCAACGGCACGGCCGAGCGGACGGTGAGGTCCAGAAGCTGGATGATCGTCTCCATTACGCCGCTCCGCTTGCCGCTTCCAACGCGCTCACGCCTCTCGGTTCAAAATGACATCGAAACCGCCATAGATCAGGCGCTTGCCATCGAAGGGCATAGTGAGCGCCTGCATTCGATCATCGGCCATCACCTTTTCCATGACGGCATCGCAGGTCGCCTGGTCCGGCCATTCGCCCCAGCCGCCAACCACGGATTCATCGTCACCAGCTTTCACGGCCTTGATAAAAGAGGTCAATTCTCCGTCCGGCACATCCTTGGCCCAGCATTCCACGTAGCGCAGGCAACCATGGGCAGTGATGATGTCGCCGGACATCGTGCAGTGATCGATATACGCTTCGCGGTTCGCAT
>JBCCRF010000222.1:0-4617 GCA_039208305.1 Pseudomonadota bacterium | reverse complement strand
AGTTCCTGCGCTGGTTTTCCTGGCGGATCACAACATCGAAAATTTGAGATTGGTCGAAGGAAACTGGTTAACGATCGGCAACCAGCTCAACTGTGACGAAGAGAAGAGGCTTTCTATAGCGCCGCGGTCTCTTCGAAATGCGTGAGCTGATCAAGGTAGAACTGGAGATCCGCCTTGCGGTTCTCATCCTTATCAGCGTTCAGCGCTTCTTCAGCCGCCTTGCGTTGTTCCACCATCACTTCTTTCGTTAGGTCGGCGCGCGGCACTGCGAATTCCGCCAGCACAGTAACAGCTTCCGGTGTGATGTCAGCGAAACCGCCCTTGACGAAATATTCGCTATCATCACCATCGGACATTTTCACAGATACGAGGCCGGGGCGCAGGCTCGTCATGACAGGGGAGTGATTGCCCAAAATGCCCATGTCGCCATCGGCACCTGGCACTGTGACGAGTTCCGCCTCACCGGAGAGCAGCAGCTTTTCAGGAGAAACGAGTTCGAAGTTGAACGTGGTGGCCATGTCGTATCTTCCGGTTTGGCTTCCGTTATCGAACGCCTAGTGGCTGTTCTCGCGGGCGGTGACGGCGATGGCGCCGTCGAAAAGGTCGGTCGCCGCATCGAACTTGTCGCGACAACCGGCATTGCAAAACCCGACCACGGCACCCTTGTAGAGGGTCAGTGCATCGGGAGAGATCGGGTCGCCCGACCACGGACAACGGTCATTGACCGCATCCGCTATGTCGAGCTTGGTCCGATCGGCCATCGCGGCTTAGGCAGCCTCGGCGGCCAGCTTCTGTGCTTTCTCGATGGCTTCGTCCATGTTGCCGACCATGTAGAAGGCGGCTTCCGGCAGGTGATCGTATTCACCGGCAACGAGGCCCTTGAAGCCTTTGATCGTGTCTTCCAGATCAACCAGCTTGCCGGGTGAACCGGTGAAGACCTCGGCCACGAAGAAAGGCTGGGACAGGAAGCGCTCGATCTTGCGGGCGCGAGCCACGGCCAATTTATCCTCTTCCGACAGTTCGTCCATGCCGAGAATGGCGATGATGTCCTGCAGCGCCTTGTAGCGCTGAAGCACCTGCTGCACCTGACGGGCAACCTCGTAATGCTCCTCGCCGATCACCATTGGGTCCAACATGCGCGACGTGGAGTCCAGCGGATCCACAGCGGGATAGATACCCTTTTCAGCAATGGCGCGGTTCAACACGGTCGTCGCATCGAGGTGGGCAAAGGATGTTGCCGGGGCAGGGTCGGTCAAGTCATCCGCGGGAACGTAAATGGCCTGCACCGAAGTGATCGAACCCTTGGTCGTCGTGGCGATGCGCTCCTGCATCGCGCCCATGTCGGTGGCAAGCGTCGGCTGATAGCCCACAGCGGACGGGATACGGCCCAGCAGAGCCGACACTTCCGAACCGGCCTGCGTAAAGCGGAAGATATTGTCGACGAAGAACAGCACGTCCTGGCCTTTGTCGCGGAAGTCTTCCGCAATGGTCAGACCGGAAAGAGCTACGCGGGCGCGGGCTCCGGGCGGCTCGTTCATCTGGCCGTACACGAGAGCGGCCTTGGAGCCGTCTCCACCACCTTCTTTGTTCACGCCGGATTCGACCATCTCCCAGTAGAGATCGTTGCCTTCGCGGGTGCGCTCGCCGACACCGGCGAACACAGAATAACCACCGTGCGCCTTCGCGACGTTGTTGATGAGTTCCATGATGAGAACCGTCTTGCCCACACCAGCACCGCCGAACAGGCCGATCTTACCGCCTTTGGCGTAAGGCGCGAGCAGGTCCACCACCTTGATACCAGTGACGAGAATTTCGGCGTCGGTGGACTGGTCCACATAGTCCGGCGCCTCGGCGTGAATAGCACGGCTGTCGGTTGCCTTGATCGGTCCGGCTTCGTCCACCGGCTCGCCGATCACGTTGATGATGCGTCCGAGCATTTCCTCGCCAACCGGCACCTGAATAGGAGCGCCTGTATCGGTGACGGACTGACCGCGCACGAGACCTTCGGTTGCGTCCATGGCAATGGTGCGGACCGTGTTTTCGCCCAGGTGCTGCGCAACTTCGAGAACAAGGCGGTTGCCATTGTTGTCGCATTCCAGCGCATTCAGGATCGGCGGCAGATGATCGTCGAACTGCACATCGACGACAGCACCGATGACCTGCGAAATTTCACCGGAAACACCTGCAGCTGCGGTCTTCTTCGGTGCAGCGGCTTTCTTGGCCGGGGCCTTCTTTGCGGCGGGCTTTTTGGCCGCCGTTTTCTTTGCAGCTTGTGCCATGGGCGATACCCTTCTTTCCTATGCTTCCACCAGATCGAGACGGCGCTCGATCCGTGTCATTCTTTCATCAAAGCGGTCCATACGCTTGTTCATTGCAGCCATATCAACATGCAACGAAGCGACGTGCCCTTTGACAGATGAAACGCGCGTCTTGATGTCAGAGACGTCATTTTCGATACGATCCATTTGCGAGCGCATGGCACGCAGATGTTCCAAAACGATGTTGTCCATACCATCAACCATGCGCGGACCTTATCACAAAGCCTCCGCGCCTGCGATGATTTCGATGAGTTCGGTCGTAATCTTGGCCTGGCGCTGGCGATTGAAGGTCAGCGTCAGCTTGTCGATCATCTCGCCAGCGTTACGGGTGGCATTGTCCATGGCGGACATACGAGCACCCTGCTCAGATGCCGCGTTTTCCAGCAACGCGCGGAAAATCTGGACGGCCACGTTGCGCGGCAAGAGATCATCGAGAATTTTCGTTTCGTCCGGCTCATAGTCGTAGATCGTGCCGGTGGACGCCACGTCTTCATCAACTTCCGGAATCTGCGGCGGGATGATCTGTTGGGCGGTCGGCACCTGCGAGATCACTGACTGGAACTCGCTGTAGAAAAGGGTTGCGATGTCGAAGCGATCGTCGGCGAACATGTCCAACACGATCCTGGCGATATCTGCAGCGTTGTCGTAGCCAACATATTTCACTTCACGCAGATCGACGACCTTCATCATGATGTCGGAGAATTCCGACTTCAGAACATCAGCGCCCTTTTTGCCCACCGGCAGGATCTGCACTTCTTTGCCAGACGCGATGAGGTCGCGGGCGTGGTCACGCGCCAGACGTGCGATGGATGAGTTGAAGCCGCCGCACAACCCGCGTTCCGCGGTGCAGACGATCAGCAGATGCTTCTTATCAGCGCCTGTGCCAGCCAGAAGTTTCGGTGCACCGGCGCTATCGCCAACCGCATTGGCGATATTGGCCATCACCGCGTCCATGCGCTGCGAATAAGGGCGCGCCGCTTCAGCCGCGCTTTGGGCACGACGCAGTTTAGCGGCCGCCACCATCTGCATGGCTTTGGTAATCTTCTGGGTCGCCTTGACCGAAGCAATCCGGTTTCTGAGGTCCTTAAGAGACGCCATTGAGGCCCCTGCCCTTTACGCGTTGCAGTGCTGGAAGGCGGCGCGAGTGCCGCCTATCCGGTTCTTATTGGAAGCCCTTAGCGAAGGCGTCGATCGCATCTTTCAGACGCTTGGTCAGATCGTCGTCCAACGCCTTCTTCTCAGCGATGTCCTTCATCAGATCCTTGTGGTCCGAGCGCATAGAGGCCAGCAGGCCTTCCTCGAACTTACCCACCTGATCGACTTTCAGATCGTCAAGATAACCGTTCACACCAGCGTAAAGAACAGCAACCTGCTCTTCCATCTGCAGTGGCGAGAACTGGGGCTGCTTCAGCAGTTCCGTCAGGCGCGCACCACGGTTCAGCAAGCGCTGGGTGGAGGCATCGAGGTCCGAGCCAAATTGCGCGAAAGCCGCCATCTCACGATACTGCGCCAACTCACCTTTGATCGAACCGGCAACCTGCTTCATTGCCTTGTGCTGGGCAGCGGAACCCACGCGGGACACTGACAGACCGACGTTCACGGCAGGGCGGATGCCCTGGAAGAACAGGTCGGTTTCAAGGAAGATCTGACCGTCTGTGATCGACATCACGTTGGTGGGAATAAACGCGGACACGTCGTTACCCTGAGTCTCGATCACCGGAAGCGCGGTGAGCGAACCGTTACCGGCCTTGTCACCCAGCTTCGCGGAACGCTCCAGCAGGCGCGAGTGCAGATAGAACACGTCACCCGGATAAGCTTCACGGCCCGGCGGGCGGCGCAGCAGGAGGGACATCTGACGGTAAGACACAGCCTGCTTGGACAGATCATCGTAGCCGATCAGCGCGTGCATGCCGTTGTCGCGGAAATATTCACCCATCGCACAACCAGTAAATGGCGCGAGATACTGCATCGGCGCCGGGTCGGATGCCGTGGCGGCGACCACGATGGAGTAGTCCATCGCACCGCGCTCTTCGAGCACCTTCACGAACTGGGCAACGGTGGAGCGCTTCTGGCCCACAGCAACGTAGACACAATAAAGCTTGTCGGTCTCATCGTCACCTTCATGGGCGGGCGCCTGGTTCAGGAACGTATCGAGAATGATAGCGGTCTTACCGGTTTGGCGGTCGCCGATGATGAGCTCACGCTGGCCGCGGCCGACGGGGATGAGCGCGTCCACAGCCTTCAGGCCGGTGGCCATGGGCTCGTGCACGGATTTGCGCGGGATGATGCCCGGCGCTTT
>JBCCRF010000221.1:0-4628 GCA_039208305.1 Pseudomonadota bacterium | reverse complement strand
TCTGCTCGCAGGTCCGGCAGGTGACCGCATCTTCCCCTTCACCACCGAGACCGGCCTTGCCCTGCTCTGGGCTGCTGCCGTCGTCACCCTGATCACCGGCTACGATTATTTCCGCGCTGGCATCAAACACATGATCGACGACTGATGGCGGTGAAGCTGCTCTATTTTGCGTGGCTGCGGGAGCGCATCGGCGTTCCTGAAGAGACTGTCGAATTGCCGGAAAGTGTGACCGACGTGACCACCCTGCTCGATTGGCTTGCCACGCGCGGTGAGGGCTACGCCTATGCGCTGGAAAGTCCTGAGATCGTCCGCGTGGCACTGGATCAGCAACTCGTTCACCAGTCGGCGCAGATCGGTGAGCCGCGCGAGATCGCCCTCTTCCCACCCATGACGGGCGGCTGAGATGGGCGTCACGGTGCGGGTACAGGAAGAAGACTTCGACCCGCAGGCCGAGCAGGATGCCCTCACCGCAGACCGCACCGATGTGGGCGCGGTCGCCACCTTCACCGGTCTGTGTCGCAGCGAGGGCGAAAGCCTGTCGGCATTGGAACTGGAACACTATCCCGGAATGGCCGAAAGCCAGATCGAGGCCGCCGCCACCCGCGCAGCAGACCGCTTCACGGTCGACGCCCTGCTCGTCATCCACCGCTACGGCAAGATCGCGCCGGGCGAGCGCATCGTGTTCGTCGCCGCCACCAGCCGCCACCGCGACGCTGCCTTCGATGCCTGCCGTTACGTCATGGACTACCTGAAAACGGACGCGCCCTTCTGGAAGAAAGAGCATCGGGTCGATGGGAGCGAAGGCGGCTGGGTAGACGCGAAGGATGCGGATGATGCGGCGAAGGAAAGGTGGGAGTAGCGCTTAAGCCAACGCCACATCCCCGTGAAACTCATCCCGATACGGCTTTGCACCCTTCGGCAATTCGCGCTTTTGCCAACAATCCTCGCCTCGCAACTGCCGCTTCAGCACGGCCCATACGTCCGAGTATGCATCCACGAACCCCGTGTTCGGCGCGGGCAGGTCGTGTTTGATCGACTCATGCAGCTTCGGAAGGGCGTGATACGGCACCATGGGGAACATATGGTGCTCTACATGGTAGTTCATGTTCCAGTAGATGAATCGCGTCATCGGATTGGCGTAAAAGGTGCGGGTGTTGAGACGATGATCCAGCACGTCTTCGGCGAGCCCCGCATGCTGTAGGATGCCCGTCAGCACATGATGCCACGCGCCGTAGAGGCGTGGCAGGCCGATGACCATCAGTGGCAAGATGGACTGCATGGTGATCGCCAGCGCGATGGTCGCCGCGTAGATAGCGCACCACCAGCGGGCCACCGCAAACATCGTCTTCTGTTCCGGCTCCGGCACGTAGAGCGCCTGATCGCCCGCCGTGCGGCCGATCGCGTTGATGACCATAGTCTTCAGCCCGTGATAAGCGTCGAGAATGCCCACCATGTTGAGCGCAACCACCAGCAGGTCCGGCGGCTGCATGATGTTAATCTCGGGATCACGCCCGACAATGATCGTATCGCTGTGGTGGCGCGAATGGCTCCACCGCCAGCCGATAGGGTTCCGGATCATACAGAAACAAGCGATCTGATAGACGACCCGGTTCATCCACTTGGTCTTGAAGGCCGTGCCGTGGCCGCATTCGTGCCAGCGGCTATCGCCTGCCGAACCGTAAAGCACGCCATAGGCCAGCCAGAATGGCGCAGACCACCAGCTCGGCCACAGCCAGATGCCGATACCGGCAAACAGTGCCATCAGGCCAAGCCACAGAATGGTGTCGCGGATCGCGGGACCATCCTTGCGCTCCATCAGCGCGCGCAACGCCTTGCGGTCGATGTCGGTGTGATACCACTCCGCCGATACCAACCCACGCTCCACCGCTTGCCGAGCGCTTTCGCCGGTCAACGTGTAATCGCGCCTCTGAATGGTGGTGTTACCGTCAGCAGTAATGCTCATGCCGCGCCTCCCTCATTGAGAGATTAGCGTCAAATGCGCTTTCAAAAAAGGCTCGCCGCGAGATCATCGCGACGAGCCTGAATACGGTCTCGAGACTACACATCAACCGGAGCGAAGAGCGACCGGGCGATCAGCACGCGCCCACATAGCTCAGCGGCAACACCGCAACAGCGTGAGTGCAAAAAGAACTGGCGAAACGCTTACGCGTTTAGCCAGCAATATCGTTTTCGGCGAACCAGAATGCGATCTCGCGTGCAGCGGTTTCCGGTGCGTCGGAACCG
The DNA here is from genome assembly GCA_039208305.1 of Pseudomonadota bacterium. Taxonomy (GTDB): domain Bacteria; phylum Pseudomonadota; class Alphaproteobacteria; order Rhizobiales; family Rhizobiaceae; genus Pseudahrensia. Next base: position 2,384 of record JBCCRF010000221.1, on the reverse strand, counting down.
TGGACGGAGTTTTCGCCCAGAGACTCCGCATAGATTTTGCGGATCGTGCCTTCATCGGCTTCCGCAGGGTTGGTGGCACCCATGACTTCCCGATTTTTTGCGATGGCGTTCTCGCCTTCCAGCACCTGAACGACGGTGGGGCCGGAGGACATGAATTCGGTCAGTTCACCGAAGAAGGGGCGCTCGGAATGCTCAGCATAGAAGGCTTCTGCATCACGCAGGCTCATATGCACGCGCTTGGAGGCGACGACGCGCAGGCCGTTATCTTCCAGATGTTTGGTGATGGCACCGGTGAGATTGCGCTTCGTGGCGTCCGGCTTGATCATGGAGAATGTGCGTTCGATGGCCATGAAATGGCTCCTTTGTCGAATGGTATAGATGGGGTGTACGGGGCCGCGCGAGTAGACCGCGCAGCGTCGCGCGCCTCTTACCCCCTGCCCCGCAGCATCGCAAGCTAAGCAGCCAGCGGCGTTGAGCGGGCCATGCCACCATACATGTCCAGCAGTCGGTTGAGCCAGTCGGCCGCCGCCCCTTCCTGCGGCAAGGCATCATCGCCCTTGACCACGCGCAGCCATTGCAGTGGGCCGAACAGCACGTAGTCCGCAAAGAGCGGGCTGTCGCCGCCGATATAAGGCTGCGATTTCAACATCATCTCCAGCGGCTTCATGGAAGCGACGAGATCATCCTTAGTTGCCGCCATGGCATGCGCCCAGCTTTCCAGTGACTGGCCAAACATCTTCTCCCGCGTGGTGCGGAAATGCGCCTGATCAGCCGGGGCCAGAATGTCGTAAATGTTCATCAGCGCCATGCGCGAGACGACGGAGTTGAACTGCATCTGGGCAAAGGCGATGCAGAACTGGGTCAGCGCCTTACCGCCCTCGCCGCCAAACAGCGTGGGCGCATCGGGATAGGCCTCCTCCAGATAAAGCGCGATCTGGTAGCTGTCTTCGACCACATGATCGCCATCGCGAATGACGGGCACGCGCCGTCCTTCACCACCCTCAACGGCGGCCACTTCTGTGAAAGGCACGGGCACAGTCGTGTAATCCACCCCCTTGTGCTCCAGCGCCATGCGCGTCTTCCAACAATGCGGGCTAAACACCTTTGCGGTATCTGCGCCGCAGAGTTCGTAGTGCAAAATGGTCATGGGCGTGGGTCTCCGTGTCGATTAGTCTTCGCCTACGCACGGCACGAAAGGGACACAAGCATATGCACGATCATTTTACCCAGTTTGCCCGCTACAACACCTGGGCCAACGGCCTGCTGTTCGACACCGTGGCAAAGTTGCCGGACGAAGACTACCGCCGCGATATCGGCCTGTTCTTCACCTCCATCCACGGCACGCTGAACCATCTGCTGGTGGCGGATGCGATCTGGATGAAGCGGCTGACAGGCGACGGCGATGCGCCGACAAAGCTCGACACGATCATGCATGAAGACTTCACGGATCTGCAGACAGCCGGTATCGCCATGGACGCCCGTATCGAAACTTATGTGAACGGACTCACGGCGGAGGATTACGCGGGCACATTCACCTACACGCCAGTCGCCAATCCCGAACCCATCACGCAAGCCCGCGCGCCAGTGCTAGCGCATCTTTTCAACCACCAGACCCACCATCGCGGCCAAGTCACGGCGGCACTTACCCATATGGGCTATGAGTCTCCCTCCATCGACCTGATCTATTTTCAGCGCGTGGAACGGCTGGCGAGCGCATAACCGCTTGCGCTAAAGGCCCGCCCGCGCCAGAAGGCGGCCATGCTGCATATCGACGACCTGACTTTCCGCATGCAGGGCCGCCTGCTGATCGAGAACGCCTCGATCCACGTTCCTATGGGCGCGCGGGTGGGCTTTGTTGGGCGAAACGGCACGGGCAAGACGACGCTCTTCAAACTCATCACCGGCGAATACGGGCCGGAAACAGGCACGATCAAACTGCGCCGCAACATGCGCATCGGCCAGGTTGCGCAGGAAGCGCCGGGCACGGAAATTTCCCTACTGGACACGGTGCTCGCCGCCGACACCGAGCGCGCCGAATTGCTGGCGGAGGCGGAAACCGCCACCGACCCCACACGCATCGCCGACATCCACACCCGCCTGACCGACATCGACGCCCACAGCGCGGAAGCGCGCGCTGGTGCGATCCTGCACGGCCTCGGGTTCGATGCAGAAGCGCAGGCGCGGGCCTGCTCGGCCTTCTCCGGCGGCTGGCGCATGCGGGTCGCACTCGCGGCCGTTCTGTTCTCCGAACCCGACCTGCTTCTGCTAGACGAACCGACCAACTATCTCGATCTGGAAGGCACGCTGTGGCTGGAAAATTACATCGCCCGCTACCCCCACACGGTCATCATCATCAGCCATGACCGCGACCTGCTGAACAAGTG
>JBCCRF010000220.1:0-4674 GCA_039208305.1 Pseudomonadota bacterium | reverse complement strand
CCGACATCATGACCTTCAATCTTCGCACCACCATGCTGGCCGCCACCGCCTTCGCAGCCGCCATGTATTCCACCACCAACGCGCAAGCCGAGGGCTACCACGTCCAACAGAATGCCCGCACCCACGCCATCGCTTACAATGATGTGCTGAATGTCCGCGCTTGGCCTGCAGCCAGCTCGCGCATCAAGTTCGGCATCAACAACAATCGCCGCGTGTTCGTGCAGCGTTGCATCATCAAATCCGGCACCGACTGGTGCAAGATCAGCCGAGGCGGTCGCACAGGCTGGGTAAACGGACGCTACATCATCAAGGGTGGTGAGACCTTTGCCCGCCCGCACTACACCGCTTACGGCTGGCACTAAGCCTGAGCAAACATGAAGGGAGCCGGGGGCACCATTGACGCTTCCGGCTTCGACGCGCCCCGATCAGTTCTGGCAATGATCGCGCAGCGACATAAGGCGCGTCGTGCCGTTCTCGTCGAGATCATTGGCGAGGTAGGGCGCGAATAGTCTTTGAGCCTTCATGTTCTCCGTCATGCAGCCACAGTACCGCTGGCAAAAGGCTGCATCTCGTGAGATTTCGCATGAGCGCTTGCATTCGTCGACAAAGCGGGCCGTCTGATCCGGCGGTCCGGCAATGGCGGTGAAACACCAGATCAAGCCGATCAAGATCGGCTGGTGGACGAGATAAGTCGCCAAAGAATGGCGGGCAAGGAACATGGCCGGACGCTTGATGCGCGGCGTAAGATTGACCGTCCGCAATCTGTCCACCACGGTCGTGCGAAGTGTTAGTTTGGCAGCCGCTACCCCTGCCAATGTGGCCGAGAGCCATGGGAACATCGGTACGTAGTCGTTGGACAATGGTGGTTGCGGATTGAGACCTGCCCACCAGAGCCAGGGCGTAGAAAATATCTCTAGAGTTACGGTTTGCCCAATCCAGAACACGGCAATGGCGGTCAGTGCGGAAACCCACCAGTGCAGAAACAGAAAGACTGTCGCCACCACCGTAAACAGCGCGATGGCGTGCAGGGTGCCGAAGAAGATGAAGGCATTCGGGACGGCGAACCAAGTGGCGACCGTGATGATAGAAGCGGCACCCGCAATCTGTGCAAGGCGAATGCTCCACGCCCGCCAGTCCATGCCGCCCCTAGCGGAGAGAACGAGGCTCACGCCCACCAGAAACAAGAATGTGCTGGCGATCCCACGTGCAAAATATTTCCAACCGCCTTGCGCCGTCAGGCCCGGTTCGACCCTGCCGAAGAACTCCAGGTCCCACGTGAAATGGTATATCGCCATGGCAAGCAGCGCAGCGGCGCGGGCGAGATCGACAGCCTCCAGCCGGGATGATTGGGTTGCTTCTGCGGACTGGGTGATTGCGGCGCTCATGGCGTGCCGATAGCATCGCATCGAAGCGCACGAAAGCTGTGCGAAAACTTGAGAGAGCTCCCGCCATGATGACCCTGCACGCCAATGGCGCCAATATTCCAGCTCTCGGCCTTGGCACGTGGGAGCTGCGTGGTGAACCGTGCGCGGCCATCGTTGAGCAGGCGCTGCGTGAAGGCTATCGGCACATCGATACGGCCATCATGTACCAAAACGAGGAAGCGGTGGGCGAGGGTATTCGCGCTTCCGGTGTTGCCCGCGACGACATCTTCCTGACGACGAAAGTCTGGCCGAGCGAGATGACGTCAGAAGCCTTCGACGATGCAGTTGCTGGCTCGCTTCAGCAGTTGGGGGTCAATCACGTTGATCTGCTGCTGATCCACTGGCCGCCTCAGGAAAATGACGAGACCCTCTGGGCAAACCTGCTGAACAATGCTGCCGAAAACGGATGGACCAAACATATCGGCGTGTCGAATTTTACCACGACGCAGATCAACGCGATGGTGCAGGCTTCTCACCGCCCGCTGGCCTGTAATCAGGTGGAACACCATCCCTATATCGACCAGTCGAAACTGCGGGCGGTTTGCGCCCAGCACGGTATCGTGCTGATGGCCTATTGCCCGATCTATCGTGGTGAGCCTTTGTTCTCCGAGCCGATTATCAAGGAGCTTACGCAGAAACACGACCGAACCCCGGCTCAGATCGTGTTGCGCTGGCATGTGCAGCAGGCAGGCTGTGGTGCCATTCCTAAAACGGCCACGCCGGAGCGGTTGGCGGAGAATAAAGACATTTTCGACTTCGCTCTCGCCGTAGAGGACATGCGCGCGATAAAAACGCTTGTGGGCAAGTATGAGCGTCTCTGCGATTTCGAGTTCTCGCCCGAGTGGGACGAAGCCTAGATGGCCTTCGGCTCGCTGCGAGCAACGGCCAATCCAGCCAAGACGAGCACAAGGGCGATGAGCGTTGCAGGGCCGATGACCTCGCCGAGGATCAACGCTCCCATCACTACACCGATCACCGGGATAATGTTGAGAGCGAGGGCAAACAGCGCATAGCCGACCCGTTTGACGATGGTGACGCGCAGCAGTTGTGCCAGCGCCGTCGGCATGACGCCGAGATAGATGAGCGCCCAGAAGGCGCCGCTCGACAGGTTGGTCGGGGGCGGGCCGACCGTTGCGAAAGCAAGGGGTGCCAGCATGATGGTGCCAGCCATGAAGATCAGTGTCACCAAACGCACTGGCGGCAGGTCGATCTTGCGGATGAGGATCCCCGAAATCGTGTAGCAGAACGCGGCACCAACAACGGCGAGTTGGGCCAGCACACCCGCGCTGCCAAGGCCGCCCAGTGCGTCCGCGCCCACGACCGTCAGCACACCCGCAAAGCCCAGCAGACAGCCGAGCGATTTGCGCCAGTTGATCTTCTCATCATCCGTCGTGAGGTGAGTTGCGATCAAAGCGAAGAAGGGGCCGACGCCCATCAGCAACGAGGTTAAACCGGCGTCAATCGTCGTCTCCGCCCATGAGATGAGCAGGAACGGGAACACAACGTTGAACGCGGCTGTCACGAAAATCAGCAGCCAGATCGTCCGGTTGGCGGGCCAGAGGAAACCACGCCACAGCGCGTAAGGTAGCAGCACTGCGAAGCCGATCACCACCCGCCACGTCGCGACCCACATCGGACCGGCATCAACAACGGCGATCTTGATGGCGATAAAGGCCGACGCCCAGACGGTGGCGGTCACCGCCATCATCAGAAAGTCGATCGGCTCCCCGCGCGAAAGTTTGGTGGTAGTCTCCATGAGGCCAAAGACCATGTGCGCAAGCTGGTCGCAATCGCAAATACGGGCTTGTCCGTCTGCTTCCACTGCCGCGGTTGGCGCGGGGGCATCGGCGCGTTTAGTGTGAGCCGAGTTTCGCTTCGTTGGTCGTCCCATCCATGAGCCACCTACCTTTTGCCTCGACGCCCGATCTTGCGCCGGTAAAGGCGCAGAACGTGGAAATCGAAGGCGGCGAAGAGATTGCAAGCACGCTTCTTGAAAGCGGTCAGGCGCTTCTGCTCAGTCTTTGGAACACGATCTATCAGCCGTGGACGCTGTACCAGCTCGGCATCATCGTCGGTCTTTATCTCGTCTGTTTGCTAATTTCGAATCGCCTTGAGCCGCCTCTTGAAACATGGGTTCGCGGCCTGAAGCTGAACGCCGGGTTCCTGCGGGTGTTGGCGGCGCTTCTGCGGCGGGTGGAATGGATCTTATTCGTTCCGGCCTGTTATCTAGCCTGGGTTTGGTTCGACAGCATAACCTTCCCCTGGAATACGTTCATCCTGCGCATCACGTATCTGTTGGCGGGCGCGTGGCTTGTGATCAGCGTTGTGTCGCGGGTGATCCGATCCCGGCTCGTGTCAAAGACCATCGGCCTAGTCGCCTGGACCATCGTGGCTCTGAACCTGACGGGGTATCTTGAGGCTACGCAGCGCGCGCTGGATGCGGTGGCGTTCTCGGCAGGCGAAGTGCGCATATCCCTGCTGGTGGTCATGAAGGCCGTCGCGCTTCTGTTTCTGCTGGTCTGGCTCGCCTCCAACACAGGCAATTATGCGGAAACGCGCATCGCGCGCATGACCGATCTGACCCCCAGCCTGCAGGTGCTGTTGGGCAAGCTGATCAAGATTTTCCTCGTCATCATGGCGATTGTCGTGTCGCTGAATACGGTGGGGATCGACCTCACGGCCTTCGCTGTCTTCTCCGGTGCTATCGGCGTTGGCCTGGGCTTCGGCCTGCAGAAGGTTGTGTCCAACTTTATCTCCGGTGTGATCATACTGCTCGATAAATCCATCAAGCCAGGCGATACGATCCAACTTGAGGAGACCTTCGGCTGGGTGCGTGAATTGCGGTCGCGCTTCGTGTCAGTGGTGACGCGGGATGGGCGTGAGTTCTTGATTCCCAACGAGGATTTCATCACCGAAAAGGTGATCAACTGGTCCTATACGGACAATCTGGTGCGTCTCGATGTGGATTTCGGCGTCGCTTACGACAGTGATCCGCATGAGGTCTCACGCCTCGCCATTGACGCTATCGTTGCATTGGACCGCGTCAGCAGTATCAAAAAGCCGGTTTGCTGGATGACGGAATTCGGCGACTCGTCCTTAAATTTCAAAGCCCGCTTCTGGATTTCTGATCCGCAGAACGGTCTGACCAATATTCGCGGTCACGTGATGCTGGCGTTGTGGGATGTGTTTAAGGACAACAGTATTGGCATTCCGTTCCCGCATCGCGAGGTCATCATGCGCACCCCGGTGG
>JBCCRF010000219.1:0-4690 GCA_039208305.1 Pseudomonadota bacterium | reverse complement strand
GGGGCAGGTCTAGCGGCTGCTTTCGCTGAAGACCTGCTATCGTCCCGGTATGCGGGTCGCTTCTGCGGGCTGCCGTGATCGTGTTTCCCTGCCGATTTCGCTTTCTGTTGAGGACAACGGAATCGGTATTCCCGACGACATCTTTTCTCACATGTTCGACCCGTTCGTTTCGTCCAAGATCAACGGTTCCGGCCTCGGCTTGGCATTGGTGGCGAAGACTGTTGGTGATCACGGTGGCATCGTGTCTTGCGACCGAAGCGGGCCAGGCACGCGGTTCGAAATACTGCTTCCTGTCTGGAAAGAGGGGCGCAAGTCCAATGGCTGAGATTCTTGTCGCTGACGACGATTCAGCGATACGCACCGTCGTCTCGCAAGCGCTTAAACGGGCAGGTTACGAGGTGCGCGTCACTAGCAATGCCGCAACACTGTGGCGTTGGGTGCAGGCAGGCGACGGCGATCTTGTGGTGACAGACGTTATCATGCCGGATGAAAACGCATTTGAGCTTTTGCCACGCATCAAACGATTGCGGCCCGAGCTCCCGGTCGTGGTAATGAGCGCCCAAAACACGTTTATGACCGCTATTACGGCGACCGAGAAGGGCGCCTACGACTACCTTCCTAAACCCTTCGATTTGAAGGAGCTGGTCTCCACCGCCGAGCGTGCATTGGCGCAACCGGTTGGCGAACAAACGAAGCAAAATCCCGACGAACCTCGCATGCCGCTCGTGGGCCGTTCGCCCGCCATGCAAGACATTTATCGCGTCATCGCGCGGATGACACAGACCGACCTGACCGTACTCATCAACGGCGAATCCGGCACCGGAAAGGAACTGGTTGCGAAGGCGCTGCACGAATTTGGTAAGCGCAAAAACGGCCCCTTCGTCGCAATCAACATGGCGGCGATACCGCGCGAGTTGATTGAATCGGAACTCTTTGGCCATGAGAAAGGCGCGTTCACCGGTGCCGATACCCGCTCGGCCGGGCGCTTTGAGCAGGCAGAAGGCGGCACGCTTTTCCTTGATGAGATTGGCGATATGCCACTTGAGGCGCAGACGCGGCTTCTGCGCGTCCTGCAGGAAGGGGAATACTCCACTGTGGGCGGTCGCACTGCGATTCCAACTGACGTGCGGATCGTCGCTGCGACCCATCAGGACCTTACCGCGCTAATCGATTCTGGCCAGTTCCGTGAGGACCTCTTCTACCGATTGAACGTCGTGCCGCTGCGGGTGCCGCCGCTGCGAGAGCGCGGCATGGACGTGCCGGATCTGGCACGCCATTTCCTCGAACTGGCACATGATCTTGGCCTCCCGATGAAGTCTTTCACCTCGGAGGCGCTCGACAGGCTGCGGACCTACAATTGGCCGGGTAACGTGCGTGAGCTGGAGAACCTTGTTCAGCGCTTGGTCGCCTTGCACCCTCAGGAGCAGATCACAGGCGAGCTGGTGGACAGCGAGTTAAGTAGCGCGCGTCCACGCGCCGATCTTCCTGCGGGCCTTTCAGCGGATGGAGAACTGGATGTCGCCACGGCAATTTCCACCCTCGCCAGTCATGCGCTCGATCGGGACAGCAAAGAGGCACCGCTGGAAGACCTTTACCACATCATTCTGCGAGAGGTGGAGGAGCCGCTGTTGCGTGTTGTTTTGAAGGCGACGCGGGGAAATCAAATCAAGGCGGCACGAATTCTGGGCCTCAATCGCAATACTTTGCGGAAGAAACTGAAGGACCTCGACATGCCTGTGACGCGGGGCATCGGATAGAATTTCGCTGATCGAGGCGGGCGTTGCATTTTCGCCACAAATTGTTGCAACTTGGCAACGACTTGGGCAGCAGCAACCGTTAGACGACTCGCGCGATGACAAACATGGACGCCGGAATGGACGCCGGAACACCAGCGTTGGTGTTCGAGCAGCCGGTCGATCGGGTGTCGAGCATTCGGTCTGTGCGAAAGTTCGGCTTTGCCTTTTTGGTTCTTACTATCATCTTCGGCCTAGCGTCGTGTCTGGTACTCCTCGGGCTGACGCCAATCGAACTGAACGATGCGGTGGTGTTTACTACCGTTGCGATTAATTTCGTTTTCATCTCGACCATCGTCATTTTGGTGGCTCGTGAAGTCCGTCTGCTTTTACGCGCGCGCGAACGCGGGCGTGCAGCGGCGCGGATGCACATTCGCATTGTTGCGCTGTTCGGTATTGTCGCTGCTCTGCCGGCCATTATCGTCGCCGTAATAGCAGGCATCACGCTCGATCTACGGCTTGATCGCATCTTCGATGAGCGCACCAGATCCATCGTTGCGTCATCCATGTCGCTGGCGGAATCCTACGTGGCAGAGACTGCCGGCAATCTGAACTCCAGCACGCTCAATATGGGCTTTTTGCTCAGCCGCAATCGCAGCGGATACGTTCTCGACCGTCGCTCGTTTCAGGGTTTCATGACCGGGCAGGCGAGGGCGCGGGGCATGGTCCGCGCGGCGGTCGTCAATTCCAGCGGACAGGTGCTGGTAGAGGCGCAATTGCCGGATAGCAGCAACTATCCAGCCCCTCCGGTCTCGCTGATTGAACAGGCCGCCGGACAGCAACCGGCTTGTGGCGGCCCGCGCCAGCGCAGCCTTGCCGGTTGCGTGGTCAGACTGCCAGCTTTGGGCAGCGACATCTTTTTATACACGCTACGTACTGTCGATCCGCAGATTCTTAATTCTCTTGGTCTGATGGAGGAGGTGACCGAAGAATATCGGCTGATGGAAAGCGGACGCTTGCCGCTGCAGATCGCTTTCGGTCTCCTCTACGTCGGCATGTGTTTGACCATTCTGTTGGCGGCCATGTGGGCAGGTATCGCGGTCGCCGACCGGCTGGTGGACCCAATCCGCCGACTTATCATGGCGGCCGATCAGGTGGCTTCGGGCGATCTTGACGTGCAGGTGGCAAATATCCGCTCCGAGGGCGAACTGAAGTCGCTCGCAAACACCTTTAACTCCATGACGAGCGAACTGCGCGCCCAGCGTGACGAAATTCTCGACAATCAGGAACAGATCGACAATCGCCGTCGCTTCACCGAGGCGGTGCTGTCAGGCGTGACGGCTGGAGTTCTTGGTGTCGACCATGGTGGGGCAATCGCGATCGCCAACACATCTGCTGCCGATCTTCTCAAGCGCGATGATCTGGTTGGGCTTTCCCTCGCCGAAGTGTCTCCGGAACTTGCTGCGGTCGTCGAAAGAGCAGAACAGGGGAACAAATCGAGCGTTCGAGAACAGATCACGCTGCAGCAGGGCGGTCGTGAGCGAACGTTCGACGTGCAAGTGACTCTGGAGGGCAGTGGCGAGGGAACCCACTCCCACGTTGTCACTATGGACGATATCACCGACCTCGTGTCCGCACAGCGAACGTCGGCGTGGGCAGATGTGGCTCGCCGAATTGCCCATGAGATCAAGAATCCATTGACCCCAATCCAACTGTCAGCAGAGCGTATCCGCCGCCGTTATGGGAAAGTCATTACGGAAGATCGCGAAGTCTTCGACCAGTGTACTGACACAATCGTGCGGCAGGTGGCTGACATTGGCCGAATGGTAGATGAGTTCTCATCCTTCGCGCGAATGCCAAAACCGGCGCTGTCCGTCGGAAACTTGACTGAATCGATGCGCGAAGCAGTCTTTCTTCTCACGGTGTCCAACCCACATATCGAGTTTTACGTCGCGCTCGGCGATGAACCGCTGCTGGCGAAATTCGATAGCCGCTTGATGGGGCAGGCCTTTGGCAATCTCATCAAGAACGCGACCGAAGCCATCGAAGGTTTTGACTATCCCGATGGCGAGTCCCCGCAGATCACAATTCAGGCGCTGTGCGGTGAGGAATTTCACACACTCGACATCATCGACAACGGTAGGGGTCTTCCGATCGAAAACCGTGCGCGGCTGCTAGAACCTTACATGACCACCCGCGAGAAAGGCACCGGCCTTGGCCTCGCGATTGTATCCAAAATTCTTGAAGAACATGGCGGGTCCATCCAGTTGCTGGACGCGCCGCAAGTAGCAGATGGGGGCCATGGGGCAATGGTCCGCATTCTCGTGCCAGCCGTGGAGGCGGACGAAAACCTACAGGGAGACAATGATGGCGTCTGACATTCTGGTCGTCGACGATGAGGCTGATATTCGCGAACTCGTGTCCGGTTTGCTGGAGGACGAAGGGCATGAAACCCGCACTGCCTATGACAGCGACTCGGCCCTTGCCGCCATCGCCGACCGCCGACCGTCAATGATCTTTCTGGACATCTGGATGCAGGGCAGCAAGCTGGACGGGCTTGGTCTGCTGGACGTCATCCAGGAAATGCATCCGGGCCTACCGGTGGTGGTGATTTCCGGACACGGCAATATCGAGACCGCTGTGAGCGCCATCCAGCGCGGCGCTTACGATTATATTGAAAAGCCGTTCAAGGCCGACCGGTTGATCCTGATCGCCCAGCGCGCGCTGGAGACGGCGGGACTGCGCAAAAAGGTGGAAACCCTGGAGCGCAAAAGTCCCGACATGCCGGAGATGATCGGTATGTCCTTCGCCATGAACCAGCTGCGGTCCAACATCGACAAGGTGGCCCAGACCAACTCACGCGTTATGATTATCGGCCCGTCTGGCTCCGGCAAGGAGACGGTGGCGCGCGCAATTCATCGCCATTCCGTCCGTTCCGAAGGGCCATTCGTGGTGCT
>JBCCRF010000218.1:0-4753 GCA_039208305.1 Pseudomonadota bacterium | reverse complement strand
GCTGAGCGGGACCGCCTAGAAAGTTAAGAGATCGCTCATTTGGCCATGCGTCTGGCGCATAGCAGCGATACGCCCCGCCCTCTTACCAAATACCCCCACAATCCTATCTTCAGTGCATCGGACGGATGCATAGGGCGGCCGTCCCGCTCGCAAAGGAAATAAGATTATGGGTCTTCGTCAGGCTTTCGATAAAATGGTCATCGCTCGTGAAAAGCAGGCCCGCCGCTATGTGGCTGGTGCTCTTTTGAACATGGATGACGAGACGCTGAAGCGCGCTGGCCTCGACCGTGACGCGCTGCGCAAGCAAGGTCCGTCTAATTACCCATTCTAAGGCGCCCGCTTCTATCACTTCAAAACGGGCGTGTCGCTTTGGCGATGCGCCCGTTTTGCGTTCAGGGTTTGCGCATGAGCAAAGTGAGCCAGCCGTCATGGATGAGGGCTTCTTGCAGCAACAAACCTTGAGAGCGGTAGCGGGCAACAAGCCGGGATCTTTGATGAGGAAGTAGCCCGGAGAGAATAACGTGCGCGCCAGAGTTAAGGTGGCGCACCATTGGCTTGGCAAGCTGCGTGAGTGGCCCAGCAAGAATGTTGGCGAAGACAAGATCGACACCGCCGAATTGTGCAAATGAAGGATGGTCGAAGCCCGCCGCCAATTCACAGCGCACCTCGCTCTGCACGCCGTTGATCGCGCAATTCTCCCGCGATACCCGCACCGAAGTTGCGTCGATATCCGTCGCCAGAACCGGAATACGGAGCACTTTAGCGAGCGCGATGGCCAACACGCCGGATCCGGTGCCGACATCCAGCGCTGATCGCAGCCGCAGGTGACGAGTGCTGCTACGGCGCAAACATTTTTCCAGCATCATGAGGCATCCGGCAGTGGTGCCGTGGTGGCCGGTGCCGAACGCGAGGCCAGCGTCGATTTGCACGGTGATCGGGCGGTTTGCCACCGCTTCCGCATCGTGCGCGCCGTGGACGGTGAAACGACCGGCATGAACTGGCGCTAAGTCGCGCAGCGTCTCAGCGACCCAGTCCGTGATCGTCAGATCCTCGCGGGAGAGGGGCTTGGTTGGGGCGACGTCGCGCAGGTAGGATGCCACCAGATCGCGCACGCGCTGCTCGTCATCTGCATCACAATAAATGCCATATTGCCATTTGCTGTTGTCAGCTTCGTCTTCGAAAAGCGCTGTTGTGAGCACCTCCTCCTCGAAGACCGGATCGAGCACTCCGGCGACCGCGAATGCGTCAGCGCGGGGGAGCGTGAAATAGAGGCGGATGGATTGCTCTGACATGGCGACCGTTTGCACCAACGCTGCCCGGCCGACAAGCGAAATGCGGTGTTGGTGTTATCGTGTTTCTTTTTCCACCATGCCCATCTGTTCTGCGTCCACATCGCCGTCTGCGCCGACGGCTTTGGACGCTTTGGCCTGCATATCCGCTGCTTTCCCTTTTCGATCGCTCCCATTCTTAGGCGTCGGGCCGAAGGTGAAGACGACGTCCTCGAGTTCAGGCTCGTTTTCCTGGTCGCCATGCTTGAAGTGAATGTCGCCGTTCGGTTTCACCCAGAACATGGTCTCTGAGCCTTCGGCGCGGCTGGCCTGATGGTCTTCGAAGGTGAATTCTTCCGTGATGAGCGTGTTCTGGAACGTCCAACCCTGCCACATATGAGTGCGCAGTTCCGACAGGGACTTGCCTTCGCTGAAGAGCTGCCGACCGCCAAGCGTTAGTCGCAGAGCTTGGCGCTCCTTCTCGTTGCGCAAATTGCCGATCTGGAACACGTTGTTGCGGCCTATCTCTGGCCCGTATTCGGTGCAGACGAGCGAGTTATAGGCGTCATTATCGGTGGCCGCGAGAATGTGGCTGTAGCGGTTGAAGATGATGTCGTGATGGGCGGATTCCGACAACACATCGCCGTAGAACACCGGCACATCCGCTAGCCTTGCCTTGCGGATATGATTCCAGTTGCTGTCGGCGATCAACACCGGGATTTTCAGTTCCATCAGCTTTTCTGCCAGCGCCTGCGTCCATGACGAGCCGCCGACGATCAGCAAGCCGGGACGTTCCGCCGATTTCAGCCCCATGGCGGTGGCGAGGGGACCGAGGGTGAAACCGTGCAGCAGGATGGTCGCGGCGACCACGAGGAAGGTGAGGGTGACCAGTTGTTCGCCCGCAGCGATGCCGTTCTCCGCCAACGCCTCGCCGAAGAGCCCTGCCACCGCGACTGCAACGATGCCGCGCGGGGCGATCCACGCGATCAACGCGCGTTCCCGCATATCAATGCCGGAGCCAATTGTAGCGATCCAGATCGCGACGGGCCGGCAAACGAACAGGATCAGCAGGACGAAGATGATGGCACCCCAGCCCAGCGACGCGAAATCGCTCAACTTCAGCGAGGCTGTGAGCATGATGAACAGACCGGAGACGAGCAGCACCGTCACGGTTTCCTTGAAGCGGCGCAGTTCCGTCAGGCTGGCCATCTTCGAATTGGCGAGAGCGATGCCGAGCACTGTGACCGTTAGCAGGCCAGATTCCTCCAGGATCATGTTGGAGATGGCAAAGGACATCAAAACGATGGCCAGCAGCACAGGCGATTTCAGATAGTCCGGGACGTAGCCTTTGGCGAAGATCGATGAGATCGCGCGGCCTAGCAGCAACCCGCCGCCCAGCGCGACGACAGCGCCCACCACCACGATGCCCGCTAGTGTCACGCCCGCCAGTTCGCCGTTGAGAACGAGATAGATCTGGAACGCCAGCACGGCGAAAAGCGCGCCGATGGGATCGTTGACAATAGCCTCCCACCGCAACAGTGAGGCGGGACGTGGTGCCAGCTGCGCCTGTCGCAGCAATGGCATGATGACAGTGGGGCCGGTGACCACCAAAATACCGCCCAACACGAAGGCCGCTGCCCATGGCAGCCCGGCTGCGTAGTGGGCCGCCATGGTGGAGAACAGCCAGACCAGCGGTCCGCCGAAAATAATGACGCGGCGCACCGCCTTGGACGTTTCCTTAATCTCCGAAAAATTGAGTGTCAGCCCACCCTCGAACAGCACTACCGCGACGGCGAGTCCGATCACCGGTTTGTAGATGTCGCCGAAATCCGACTTGGGGTCGAGATAGCCAAAGACCGGTCCCAGCAGGAAGCCTGCGGTTAGCAGCAGCGCAATGGCAGGTATGCGCAGCCGCCACGCCATCCATTGCGCTGCAATCCCAGCGGCGCCGATAACCGCGATTTGCAGTGGGAGATTGTCCATGAAACCGAACTCGTGTGGGCGAAAGCCTGGCGCGAGCTTACAGGGGCAGCATGGTCAAGGGAACGGCCAATGCCAAACCAGCACAGTCGCTCCCCAAGGTGGGTCGTTAGCCGAGCATGTCCATCGCTCGATAGGCTTCGACGTTGCCCGCCCAGCAATCGGCGCGCAGCCGGTTCAGCGTGTCTACAGGCAGGTTGTCCACGCTGATGATGACGAGCGTGTCGTCCTCGGCCCAGACATCCATGACATCGCAGGCCCGCGACACGGGGTCGTCAGCGAGAAAGGCCTGCGCCGCGTCGAAATCGGAATAGAACTGCTTTTGTTTGAGTGCGTGCATAACGTTTCCACCAAGTGACCATTTCACTCATGCCGACCAAATATGGAGGCACCGCGTAGAAAACCATTCGAATTGTATGTTTTCTCTTGATCGTGAACTGCGGTGATCTTGCTTCGGTTCCGCGCAGGGGAAACGATGCTGTATGCGATTCCTTCCGACCTTTCTTGTGTCCGTTGCTGCATTCTTAGGTGTGGCGCAGTCCAAGGCCGAAATCCCCTGCAGTTCACCGGATCCATGTAAGCTATCGGGCGAGAATGGGGGCACTTACTACGTGTCCGCTCCCGAGGGCTGGAATGGGAAGGGCGGGCTGAAACCTTTCGTTTTCTTCCACGGTCACAACGGCTCCGGTGCGGGCGTCGCGAAAAACAAGGGGTTGGCGCGCTCAGTGGCAGAGCATGGCTATCTGCTCATCGCGCCCGATGGACCAATGCTGCGCTATGGCAATCGCTCTGCGCGCGGATGGCCGGCACGTAGGCAGGGTGAGATCAAACGCAGTGACCGCAACGATGTCGCTTTTACCGAGGCCGTGTTGCGCGATGTTGCGCAGCGCTTCGACATGAAGATCGAGGATGCCGTCATTTCCGGCTTCTCCTCCGGCGGGTCCATGGCGTGGCACTTCTCCTGTTACTCGACGATGCAGGTCGCGGGCGTCATGCCCGTGGCGGGGGCATTGAGGCGGCCCCATCCTGACAATGGCGTGAAGCAAGCGGACGGGTCCATCGCCCGCACCTGCCCCGGCGGGCCGCGCAAGGTGGTGCATATCCACGGCTGGATGGACAAGCAGGTGCCTATCGAAGGGCGTGGCATCGCGGAATGGCATCAGGGTGATGTTTTCCGCGCTTTAGATGTGCAGCGCCGCACCAACCGCTGCAATTCGCGCCCAGACATCGTCGAAGCGGACGGCCGCTTCTGGTGCCGTGCTTTCACCAGTTGCGAGACCGGGCAGGCGGTGCAGTTCTGCCTTCATCCCGGCGGGCACGGCATGCCGCAAGGCTGGCTGGAGACCGGGCTCGACGGCCTCAACATTTCGGACGACTAGGCTCCTACCCCCAAGTTCGCAACAGGTTTCAGTTCAACAGGTTTGAACCGAAGCATAAGAAGCCCGCGCTTGACCCGTTTCCGGCGAGCGGCGACAAGGCCTGCCACAAGGAACCGGCAGGGTATC
>JBCCRF010000217.1:0-4777 GCA_039208305.1 Pseudomonadota bacterium | reverse complement strand
CGATGAGGTAAAGGTGGGATACGATGTCGCAGCGTCCGGATGCCGTCTCAGCGAGAGGAACTCACTGAAAGTGGATCCCGGCTCACCCGGGTCGGAGCCCGGGCGCAGGCTGTGGCCGGGATGACAACGGAGTGTGTTGAAGGGTGCGCTTACCGACATCCGTCATTCCAAGGCGACCGGAGGTCAAAGCCGGAATGATGACGTTCAACAGATGGTAATGCCGAACACGATCAGCCCCTTCCCATCGCGAACCCGCTCTGAAATGACTGACGAAACACCGACAGCACCGTCAGGACACCCTATGGGAAAGCTCAACGTTGAAATCGTCCCCGTGACCGCCTTCCAGCAAAACTGCACGTTGATGTGGGATAGCGATACGAATGCAGGCGTGGTGGTCGATCCTGGCGGCGATATCGGAAAAATCCGTCAGGCGGTGGAGCGTATTGGCATGAATGTGGAAGCCATCTGGCTAACCCATGGGCATATCGACCATGCAGGCGGAGCAATGGACCTGAAGGATGCGCTTGGAGTCGAGATTATCGGCCCGCATGAGGCCGACCTACCGCTGCTCTCACAGTTAGAGAAACAAGCGCAGATGTTCGGGCTTGCCGGTGAGGTGCGCAATGTCACGCCGGACCGCTGGTTGACGGCGGGTGAAACGCTATCGATCGGAGAGCACGAATTCGCGGTCGATCACTGCCCGGGACACGCACCGGGACATGTTACATTTTACAACAAGGCGCTAAACTTCGCACATGTGGGCGACGTACTGTTTGCCGGTTCTATCGGACGGACGGACCTGCCCGGGGGCGATCACGACACACTGCTCAAATCCATCCGCGATGTGCTGATGGCTTGGCCGGACGAGGTGCAGTTCATCTGCGGCCACGGTCCGGCCAGCACGATAGGACGGGAACGGGCCAGTAACCCGTTCCTGAAGTGAGTGTAATCAGCGGGTCACGTAAGCCGTGATAGCATCATCCAGCAACGCGTATTCGCGGCAGCCGGTGCCGCACTGCGCCTTGATGGCGGCCAGCTGATCGCGGGCCTCATCGACCTTGCCCTGCTGCAGAAAGGCTTCGCCCATATAGCTCATGACGAGCGTGTAGTCCGGGTCGATGGCAAGCGCGGCGCGATAATAACCCAGCGCCTCTTCCACACGACCAAGCTTACGGGTGGCGAAACCGCGATAGTTGAGAATGCGCGCATCGTTCTGATTCTTAGCCAGTGCCAGCAGATCGAGCGTCTCGGCGTAGCGACCATTGTAGGCCAGGTCGACCGCGCCTTCGTAGATGTTCTGATCGGACAGGTTGGACGAGCGCTGTGCCTTCACGCATTTGCGCTTGCGCTTGTCCCACACCATCGACTTCTTGCAGGTCGGCGTGGTGCTAGAACCGCTGTCGCTCGCAGCATATGCGGGTAGCGAGAAGGAGCCTGCGGTAAAAGCGACCGCAAGGGCCAAAGCAAGTGAGGGATTGGCGAATGATGTCTGGCGTGCGGCGTTTGTCATCGAGAAATCTCCGTTGGATGGCTTGTCGGATTTACGGGGAAGCAAGGCCATCGGTTTCAGGCAAATGTGTGAATGCGCAGCAAAACCGCGCTGCTTTTGGGCGCAACTTGCAAGCAAAGGCAGCGGAAGCCAAGGGACACATGAACACAGTTGGTTGAAACCAGCAGATCAACGACACGGCCTGAGATGAATCGCACAACCGCCAACCTGCTGCTGCTCTTCGCCGGACTGATCTGGGGTGGAGGCTTCGTCGCCCAGCAAACAGCGATGGACGATATCGGCCCCTTCGCCTTCATGACCATGCGGTTCGCCCTGGCCGGGCTAGCAGTCGTACCCTTCGCGATGTGGGAGGCGCGGCGCCCGAGCGCTCGCAGGATCAGCCGCAAGACATGGCGCAACGCAACAGCCGTTGGTCTGTTTTTCTTTGCCGCCATGGCGCTGCAGCAGGTGGGCATTCTGGGCACTACGGTGACGAATGCGGGCATTCTCACCGGTCTTTATGTTGTCCTGACACCGATCATGCTGCGTCTCTTGCTCGGTGAGGTGCAGCAATGGATCATTTGGCCCTGTGCGCTCACCGCGTTTATCGGCATTTATTTGCTGGGCGGTGGTAGCCTCGACGGGCTGACCTGGGGGGACGGTGTGATGATCGGTTGTGCCATCTTCGCCGCCGCTCATGTGATCGCGATGGACCGGGCGGTAACCGGGGCGGACAGACCTGCCGCCGTGGCTCTGGTCCAGTTCGTGGTCAGTGCAGGCTTATCCGCGGTCGGCTTCGTCGTGGTACGCTCTCTGAATTGGTGGGCGGAACCCGAACTGAGCAGCACAACCATTGCAGCAGCAGCTCCGGAAATCCTCTACGCCGCTTTGTTGGCGGGTGCCCTCGCCTTCACGTTGATGGCGGTTTGCCAGCAACATACGCGGGCGGCAGATGCGGCGGTTCTGCTGTCGTCAGAAGCGTTGTTTGCGGCGTTGGGTGGAGCACTGTTGTTGGGCGAGCGCCTTACGGTCATCGGCTATCTGGGCTGCGCGCTGGTGTTTGCGGCGATCGTCACCGTCAGCGTCGTTTCCGCTCGCTTAGAGGACCTTCAGGCACGCGCGGCGGAGGGCGCTGAAATAAGCCCTTGATTACGCGGCACTTTGTCGCGCATAGTAACAGCATTCGGGTGCGAGGAGCCCGGAGACTGGAAACGCGCCGCAACGCCTGATGGGCAGCGGCGGTCACCGGGAAGTCTTTCGATCGCCTCGGCGGGTCGACTGCGTGATGCCCCCCTTCCCGGCGGCTGGACTGAACATGCATCACGTTCCTTTCCCCGACCGACACCCGACAGCCATCGCTGGACGAGCCAACGCGTCCGGCGGTCACGACAAAGGGACAAGGTTAAAAGGGTAAGGGGATCGCGCCATGCAAGGCCACGTCAAATTCTTCAACGCCGCGAAGGGCTACGGCTTCATCAAGCCCGATGACGGTGGCCCGGATATTTTCGTGCACATTTCAGCGGTGGAACAGTCCGGCCTTACAACATTGAATGAAGGGGCTGCGATCACATTCGAAGTGGAGCCGGACAAGAAAGGCAAGGGCCCGAAAGCCATCGACCTGAAGGTGGAGCAGTAAGCGCAGTCGCTCACCTGAGCCGCTCACCGTTCTCCACGGGTCTGTCGATAGCTGCTAGTACGATATCGCCATTGGCATCAGCGAAACCCAACGTCAGCACTTCAGACATGAAGGGGCCGATCTGGCGCGGCGGAAAGTTCGTCACAGCCATGACCTGACGCCCCACGAGATCGTCCGGTGTATAGTGCGCAACGATCTGTGCGGAGGATTTCTTCGTCCCGACCTCAGGGCCGAAATCGATCACCATCTTGATCGCAGGCTTGCGCGCTTCGGGGAAAGGTTGGGCATCCACAATGGTGCCGGCACGAATATGGACATCCATAAATTGGTCGAAGCTGATCGTATCGCTCATATCGCTACTCCTTCGCCAGTTCGCGCGAGCGGTCCGCCGCTGCCTTCACCGCGCGGGGCAACACATCGGGAAACCCGCCGTCGCCCATCAGCACCTCCAGCGCTGCTTGCGTTGTGCCATTGGGCGAGGTCACATTTCTCCGCAGGGTCGCGGGATCGTCGGAAGACTGTCGCATCAGCTCACCAGCACCCGACACGGTGGCGCGAGCCAACTGATCGGCGAGTTTCGCATCGAGCCCGGCCTCCACACCGGCAGCCGCCAGCGCCTCCGCAAGATGAAACACATAAGCTGGACCGGACCCCGAGACGCCGGTGACAGCGTCCATCTGGCTTTCGTGATCGATCCAGGCGACCTCGCCAACAGCCGCCATCAAACCGTCAATCGCATGACGTTGCTGCTCGCTGACATGTTCATTTGCAAAACACACCGACATGCCGCGCCCGACCAGAGCCGGCGTGTTGGGCATGACGCGCACAACGCGTGTCGTTTCGCCAAACGGCGCAGCAAGGGTGTCGACAGATGTTCCAGCCGCCACGGACACAACAACAGTCCCCGCGGACACAAGGTGATTTAGAGTGGGCAGAACCGCCGCCATCATCTGCGGCTTCACCGCCACGATGAGATAGTCAGCTTTAGGTGCATCACCGGGGTCTGCGAAATGACCAAGACCGTGTTCCGCCATCTTGGAGACCATGACGTCCGATGGCTGAGGATCGACCACGGCTATCTCGAAATCCGCCTTTCCGTTCAGCCAGCCGGTCAGCAATGCACCGCCCATATTACCGGCACCGACGAGGATAAGACGGTCAGCCACCGCCTATGCCTCACCAACTGTATCAAACAGAACTGAGTCCAGCGCGTCCGTCGCGCTGCGCCCGCCCCAGACGACATATTGGAAGGCCTGATAGTAGCGCTCGCAGGAGGCCGTCGCGGCATCCAACATGCACTGGATTTGTGCGTCATTCGCGTCAGCCCCACCCGCTAGCGGCATTGCATGGCGGAACATCACAGAGCCATCTTCGGCCCAGATTTCGAAATGACCGAAAAGCATCTGCTCATTGGCAAACCCGACGAGACGACGCGTCTCCGCCAGCCGCTTTTGTGGAATGCGCATATCGAAAGCGCAGGAGATATGCAGCGCCTCGAACGCCTCCACCCAGGAAAATGACACGCTGTACCCGGTCCAGATGCCTTGGGCGAGGATGACGATTTCATCCTCCGCCGATCGCTCAAAGGACCACTCATTCTCGTCGGCAAACGTTTCCACCATGTCGACAGGGTGGCTGTCGCGCAGGCTGTT
>JBCCRF010000216.1:0-4787 GCA_039208305.1 Pseudomonadota bacterium | reverse complement strand
GTGTGATTTCACCGATTCACACTTTACGCACATACCAGACTTTCAGACCTGCGCCTTGCCGGAAACCAATTCCTAGTCGAACAGGCTCGACACCGACTGCTCCAGTGCCGTGCGCGAGATTGCTTCGGCGATGAGATCGGCGATGGAGATGACGCGGATGTTGTGAGCCGTCTGCACGGCAGTCGTCGGCTCGATGGATGAGGTGATAACCAACTCTTTCAGCTTGGACGAGGTGATGCGGGCGACGGCGCCGCCGGACAGCACGCCGTGGGAGATGTAGGCCGTCACCGACAGTGCGCCATTGTTCAGCAGCGCTTCCGCCGCGTTGCACAGCGTGCCACCTGAATCGATGATGTCGTCGATCAGGATGCAGTCCTTACCGGAGACATCGCCGATCACATTCATCACTTCGGATTCGCCGGGCTTGTCACGGCGCTTGTCCACGATGGCGAGCGGTGCGTTGACGCGACGGGCGAGCGCGCGGGCGCGGACCACGCCGCCGACATCCGGTGAGACGACCATGAGATTGTCGATGTCGTAGTTCGCCCGCAGATCGCGGCTCATCACCGGAACGGCATATAGGTTGTCGGTGGGGATATCGAAGAAGCCCTTGATCTGGCCCGCGTGCAGGTCCATCGTTAGCACGCGATCTGCACCGGCTTCGGTGATGAGATTGGCCACCAATTTTGCCGAAATCGGTGTGCGGGGACCAGGTTTGCGGTCCTGCCTCGCGTAGCCGAAATAGGGCAGCACCGCCGTGATGCGCTTGGCCGACGAGCGCTTGGCCGCGTCAATCAGGATCAGCAGTTCCATCAGGTGGTCATTTGCCGGATAGGACGTGGACTGGAGGATGAAGACATCCTCGCCACGCACGTTTTCCTGAATTTCGACGAAGATTTCCTGATCGGCAAAACGGCGTACGACGCATTTGCCGAGCTGCGTGTCGAGATACCTTGCGATATCCTCCGCCAGACTGCGATTGGCGTTTCCGGAAAACAGCTTCATGGGAGCCTGAATGGGGACGGGGCTTCGCGGGTGGCGGTGTCATATCAACACCGTCACGAAACTGCCACGAAAAAGGCTCCGCGTTTTCGTTTGTTTCCCCAACCGTGAACTCTCTCTGCGCTCACGCTGTCGGCCTTGCGGCCTTCGCTTCCCTTCTTCATTGAGACATGTGGCGGCGCACAAGCGCCGGGTCGGCGGTCTTCTCCCTCAGGGATCAAAATCAGTTTTGATCCGTTTCAAAGCACCACCATCTCCATCGGATGCTTGGTCAGCGCTTTCGGTCCTTTCTCGGTGGTGAGGTAGGTGCGGCCGGGACACATGGCTGTGTTGGTTTCGCTGTCCATCAGGATCATATGCGCGAAGAGCACCTGGTTCGGCTCGATCTTCGTGGGGTTGCCCTCGTAGAACATCGGCCCATCCATCCAGCTTGGCGCGTAGCGCGCGCCCAACGAATAGCCGCAGGCGTTCAGGCGATTGCGCGTTTGGTGATGAGAATCCATGGCTTTTGCATGGGCGGTGAACACGTCGCCGAACGTGTTGCCTGGGATCATGGCGTCTTCCACGGCGATAAGCGCTGCGGTGGCCGCTTCATACATCGCTTCATGCTTGTCATGAGGTTTGCCGATGATGAGCGTGCGCATCTGCGCGACGTGATATTGCGCCTCGACGCCGGCCCATTCGATGGTCAGTTGATCGTTTTTCGACAGTTTGCGACGACCGGTCTTATAGCGACACAGCAGTGCGTCTTCGCCGGAACCCAGGATAAACGGGTTGCCGGGATAATCACCGCCCGCTTCCAAAATCGCGCCCTGCATGGCGGCCAGGATTTTCGCCTCGTTGACGCCCGCTTTGGTGGTCGCGAGCGCAGCTTCCAGCGCCGCATCGGCATGTTTGGCGGCCTTTTTGACGTAAGCGATTTCCTCGTCGCTCTTCACCAGTCGCAACAGATGCACAAGCGAGGACGCATCCTGCAGGTCCGCGAAGGTCTTCAGCGTGTTGTCGAGGCGGCGGCCGTTATATGCGGTTAAGCCGTGGGTGTCGTATTCGACGCCGAGCTTACTGCCCAGCAGATCCATATCCGACAACAGATTGCGCAAATCCTTCGTCGGGTCGGCATTGGCGTGGTCGCCCCAGATGAGAATATTGTCGATGTTTGAGGTGTGCCGCGCCTGCCGTAGATCGGCGGAACGGGTGAGCAGTGCCATGTCGCCGTCGGACTTCAGCACAAGGCACTGGAAGAAGCAGAAGCCGAACGTGTCGTAGCCGGTGAGCCAATACATGCTCTCCTGCGCAAACATCAGCAGCGCGTCGAGCTTGCGTTCTTTCATGGCGGCAAGGGTCGCGGCGCGACGGCGGGCGAATTCGTCCTCGGTGAAATGCAGCATGGTCGGTCTCCTCAAACACCGTGCAGGGCGATGGCGGACAGTTGGCGTCCGTAATCGCCTTCGCCGCGATGGGTTGTGCGGCGGTAGCTGTAGAATCCAGCTTCGTCCTCATAGGTGCAAGGGCCGATGTGAGCACCATCGACACCCGCGTTTTTTAGGCGGGTCACGATATAGGCAGGCAGGTCGAACATGTGGTGGCCATCGCGGGCAGATGGGCGGAAGAAGCGGGTATTCGTTTCGTCGTCTTCGAGAAATGGTTTGGGGAACTCCGGGCCGACCTCGTAATTCTCCGGCCCGATGGTGGGTCCGAGAACGGCGCGGATGTTGGAGCGCTTTGCGCCCAAGCCTTCCATCGCATCGATGGTCGCTTCCATCACGCCGGTCAACGCGCCCTTCCATCCGGCATGGCACGCGCCGATGACGCGGTTTTCATCGTCGCTAAACAGCACTGGCCCGCAATCGGCGGTGACGATACCGATGGCAAGGCCCTCCGTTGCTGTGACGATGCCATCTGCCTTGGGGCGCTCGCCGGGGAAGGGGGCGTCGACGGTTACGACATCGGCGCTGTGCACTTGATATGGCGTCACCAGTTTGTCCGCTGAAACGCCAAGCGCCGCAGCGATGCGGCTGCGGTTTTCGACCACGGCCTCCCGATCGTCGCCGGAGCCGAGACCAGCGTTCAGACCCTCGAATATACCCTTTGACACGCCTCCCTCGCGCCCGAACCAGCTATGGGTGACGCTTGCATGCTGCGCAAGATGTTCATCCTGCAGGAAAGGGGGGTGGGGGATCGTCATGCCGCTCATGCCTTTTGGTCCACGCCTAAGCCTAACTTGCCGCATCATCCGGCGAAAGCGCCTCTGTATCATCGGCAGACCGGAAGCCCGGCCAGCGATTGCCGAGAGACGCCGGTGCACCGAAAGCTATGACTTTGAAGAGATTGCCCATCGCGTCCGGCCCGGCAAGTCGCTCGACCGCGCCGCGCAGCTGGTCCTGAACATGATCGTTTTTGCCCATACCCAATGCACCAGCCCGTTCCAGCAGGCCGAGTTCCAGCAGAAACGCACTCTGGGTAGTGGGCCGGGGAACCGCGCAGCCTGCGGAGTGGGCCGCACCCAAAAGCGGTTCGAAATCGACATGGCTGGTGAGATCGCAGCGGCCTGGATCGCGAAGCGGATCGGCAGAGGTGTGGTCCCGCACAGCCTGAAAGGTTTCTCCTGTGGCGCTTTTCAGATGCCCATAGTCGATGAACAGGGCTGCCCCTGTGTTCGCTTTGAGATGTACGGCCAGTGTCTCCACCAGCGCCTCCCGCGCCGGTGCGGTCTCGATGATCATGCCGTCTTCATGCTTGCCTTGTGGTTCGTCGGAAGGGGCCAGCGCATTGGGACGGGCGACGAAGGTCAATTCCCCATCAACAAGACCGACACCGCGCTCCAGCCATTGGCCTTCCATCTTGATCCATTGGCGGAAGGGCAGGGCGTCAAGAAATTCGTTTGCGATGATAATGGTTGGCATGTCCGGCAGTTGGTCGATGTCACGCAGCCATGTGAGTGACGCTCCGGACTTCTCCAGCGCGAGCGCCTGTTGCTCGGCCAATGTACCACTGACCTCCACCAGGTGGATATTTGCGGCGGATGCGAAACCGGGCAGGGCCTTCGCGACGCGCAGCAAATCCGCCATCAACGTGCCGCGGCCGGGACCAAGTTCCACGAGAGCGAAGGGTGAGGGTTCGCCGAGCGCTTGCCAGACTTCCATGCACCACACGCCAATCATCTCGCCGAACATCTGGCTGATTTCCGGTGCGGTGATGAAATCCCCGCCTCCCCGCGATGCCGAGGCCCGGCCGCCGACCGGATTACCGGTGGTGTAGTAGCCATGTTCGGGATGCAGCAGGCATAACGCCATGTATTCCGCGATCGATAGCGGGCCGTTCTGCTCAATGCGGGAGCGGATTTCCGTTTCCAGCGGGCTCACGCTTCAGCTTCGTCCCGGTCCGCTTTGCGCCAAGGGGTACGGCCTGTTGCTGTGAACATTCCCCACAAGCCAATGGCGAGCATGGGCAGCGATAGCACCATGCCCATCGTCAGCCAGCCACCGGCGAGGTAGCCGATATGGGCGTCGGGCTCGCGGAAGAATTCCACGATAATGCGGGATAGCCCGTAACCGAAGACCCATGCGCCGCCGACAAAGCCGGGATGGCGCAGTTTTTTGAACACGAAGATCAAGATGCAGAGCACGAGGAAGACGACCGCTCCTTCGAGGATCGCTTCGTAGAGCTGGCTTGGGTGGCGCGGCTCCGGCCCGCCATTGGGGAAGATGACACCCCACGCAACATCTGTGGGTCGGCCCCATAGTTCGGAATTGATGAAGTTCGCGATACGCCCGAAAAACAGGCCG
>JBCCRF010000215.1:0-4790 GCA_039208305.1 Pseudomonadota bacterium | reverse complement strand
TGTGGATCGATCATGCAGCCGGAATACTGGCTTTCGGGCATTCCCAGCGCCACAACGCGCTTCAGGCCGAGTTTCCGCTCCACCATCAGCGGAACTATGCAGACAAGCCGCTCCCCCTGCCAAAAAGTCTGAACGATGATGTCCGGCGCTCGTCCGGTCGCCGCATGCGCTGCATGGCACCAGGACAGGCACCAGTCGGCGGATTGAAAATAGCTCAACGGATCGGTCTGCCGCTCGGCAAGGGCGCGCCAATCTGGGGCAATCGCCTCCAGATTATTGACGGACGTGATGGTGCGCGCGACCAGATCGTCGCCCGAGCTCTCACCTTTCGTGACCGTCGTATTGCCCGTCTGCTGCATCATCCAACCCAGCTGTTGCACACCCGTCGTGGCAACATGGCGGACAATCACGAACGAGACCCTTAACTCGACACAAAAGCGCGAGTTACGGTTAAAGCCGTAAAAACCTTAATGCAGAAACGGCCTTCCCAGCCCCGAAGTGAGAAATGACACACCCCGCCAGGGCGCTCCGCTAAATGACGGCCTTTGTTAGTTGATCGTGACAAATCGGCTTTGTACCCTTCTTCGCATCAAGGGGCGTAGCTCGGCCTGAAGGGGTCGAGTGAGAGCAAGGTCAGGTTCAATATGAGCAGAATGAGCAAACTGCTGATAGGCGGAACGATGGCATTTGCGGTCGTCTCAAGCACGATGATGAGCAACGCGTGGGCGCGCACCAATCACGCGCTTCTGGTGGCCGTATCCGACTATCCCAACTTGGAAAAACGCTTCTGGCTCACCGGACCGAAAAACGATGCCGTGCTCGTTCGCGATTTTCTGCTCACCAACAGCTTCACCCCCTTCAAGCAAGACAACATCATCACACTGGCAGACGGTGTGGAAGGTGCAGGCGCACCAACGCTGCAAGGCATCCGCGATGCGGTGAACCGCATCGAAGCCGATCTCGAACCGGGCGATTTCGTCTATCTGCATTTTTCCGGCCACGGTTCACAGGCCCCGGCGCGCAACCCTGATACGGAACTCGACGGTCTCGACGAGCTGTTTCTTCCCGCCGATGTCGGCCCGTGGAACGACACCGTCGGCAATGTCGAAAACGCGCTGGTCGATGACGAGATAGGTACGCTGATCGACGGCCTGCGCAAAAAGGGCGTGACCGTCTGGGCTGTGTTCGATTCCTGCCATTCTGGAACCGTCACCCGTGGTGCGCCATCGGGCGAAGGCGAAGACCGTGAAGTCTCGCGCAAACTCTCTACCGACGCGCTTTCGATCCCTGATGACCGCATCGTAGAAGCCGCTCAGGCCACCACGCGAGGGACCGGTTCCACAAAGCCTGAAACATCGGCGTTGGCAGAGGGCACCAGCGGCACGGCGGAAGGTAAATTCGTCGCCTTTTACGCAGCACAGACCAACGAGACGACGCCGGAAATGCGCTTGCCAGCTGGCAAGAAAGGCCGCAAACCCCACGGCCTGTTCACCTACACGCTATTTGAAACCCTGGCCCAATCCCCCGGCATCACCTACCGCCAGTTGGGGCAAGAGATCCTGCGCCGCTACTCCACGACCTACCGCGTGCAACCGACGCCGCTCTTTGAAGGTGATCTCGATGGAGGCGTGTTCGGCCAGGAAGGCACGGATGCGGTGCGCCAATGGCAGGTGACCCAGGGCGGCGCTGAGCTGACGATACCGGCGGGAGAAATCCACGGGCTTTCTGTGGGTGACGAGATGCTTCTGATGGCGAGCGCCACGGATGGTGACGACGCAGCTGTCGGGCGACTGTCGGTCACTGGCACGACGTCGCTCTCCGCCACGGTGGAAGTCACCGGCGATGATTTCATCGACATCCCTGAATTCGCCAACGCCCGCCAGATCGCGAAGACGCTCGATTTCGCGCTGACGGTCGCCCGTCCGGACATGACCGACCTGTCAGACGACAAAAAAGCAATCGTCGAAGCCGCGATCAACGCTGTCATCGCCGAAGAGGATTCCGGACTGCGGTTGGAATTGGTAAACCCCGGCGAACCAGCCGATCTGCGCCTTGCTGCGCCAAGCTTGGCAGGACTCGAAAGCCTCGCTGGAAAACCAGTTCAGCTTCCCGGCGGCGTGGAACACATCTGGCTGCTGCCCTCCAGCGGTGCAATCACGGTCGATGGTCCGACGAAATCCTTCTCCATCGCCCTGCGTGACCCGTCCGCTAGTGTCGGCCCGATGCGGTCGGCGGAAGACCTTGCCCCCATCCTGTCTGACATTCTCGCCCGCATCGCGCGCACCAACAATCTTCTGAAGCTTGGCGACGTCACCGCGCCGGGCGATCTCGATCTCGCGGTGAAGCTCAAGACCCGCAAAGGCAAGGGCAGACCTTTCAGCGATCTTGATCCCGCTGCAGTCGCAGCGCTGGTACCGGGTGACGAAATCCATTTCGAGGCGCAAAACGCTTCCACCAATCCGCTCGATCTCAACGTGCTCTATATCGGTTCCGACTACTCAATCACTTTCATGTGGAACGGGCGCATCAAGCCTGCCGAGACGCTGAAGAAAGGCCTATTGCGGATCAACGATAAATCCTTCGGGCGCGAACGGTTGCTGCTCATCACGACGCAGGCAACGCCCCAGAGCCCGGTCGCTGATCTCAGCTGGCTCACCCAACCCGCACTGGAACGAACACGCGCGACCCGTGGCAACGACAGCGGCTTTAACGCCCTGCTGCGCCAATCCGGCTTCGGCACGACCACGCGCGGTGCAGCTCCACTCGGTGATGAGGAGGAGGGTGGGACCGGCCACATCGCACAGATCGAAATTCAGACCATGCCTGCGAACTGATCGCATGATGCACCAAAGTTGCTCATCGATTTTTCGCAGAGAAGGACCATACGCTTTGGCGGTCGTCCCATGCTAGTGTTCTATCTGATCATCGCCATCATCAGCCTGCTGATGCTCCTCGCCGTTTACGCGGCGATCAACGTGCTGCGTATCATATTCCCGCACATGCGTTCGGCAAAGGACACGGCCCTGCCGAGCAATCAGACGATGATGCAGAAAATCGATGACAACGGGCAGCGTCCGAAATTCCGCAAACATACCTTGCAATTCGCCATCGCCTTTGCCGGACTGATCGCAACATTCCCATTTCTTCTCGTCGGGCGCGCCATTGGCTGAGACCGACACTCCCTTTCCGCATCTGAAAAAGGAACCAAACATGTTGAAGACACTTGCCAAGACCTGCCTAGCCGCAACCGCACTGACGCTGTGCCAACCCGCTTTCGCCCAATCCGCATTCAATTTCGAAGCGGAGCCGAGCGACATTAGCCTGCCCTACGATATGGCAGGCACGGATGAGAAACAGGCCTTCATCGACTCAGAGACGGAAGAAGAAACAAGCCGCGTGATCAACGGACAGATCGCACGCGACGGCGCCTGGCCCTGGCAGGTCGCGCTGATGAAAACCAATAAAGATCGCAGCCGCCTTGGCCAGTTCTGCGGTGGCACCATGATCCAGGACACTTGGGTGCTGACCGCTGCCCACTGCGTGATCTCCGTGACGAAGGACGGCCCGAAACTGGTCAATAAAGACACGATCCGCATCCTCGCCGGTACGAACAAGATCGCCAACGGTGCAGGCGATCTCGTTCCGGTGGAAGCGATCTTCCCCCATGAGGGCTACAACCCGCGCGGGTTCGACAATGATATCGCGCTGATCAAACTTGCCCGCCGTCCCCAGGGTCGCTACGCGACGATCAAGATACCCACTGGCGAATTTGCCGACATTCTCGAACGCCCTGGTATCCCAACAGTTGTGACAGGCTGGGGCCTGACGGAAAGCGGCAAGCCGTCACGCGATCTGCGCGAGGCCAGCATTGAGATGATCGACCGTCGCGTGTGCAACCGTGCAATCGTCAACACCCGCGCCCGTGGCGCCGTGAAGGCGTTCGCCCTGGCCGCCCGCCAGATGGGCCTCAGCGGCAAGAATGCCCGTGACGTGTGGACAGACATCGTCTCCAAAGCGCCGCGTCCGCTGAACGCCAACATGATCTGCTCCGGTTCGCCGCAGGGCCCGCGCGGTGCCTGTTCGGGAGACAGTGGCGGACCACTCGTCGTGCGTCTCGACAATGGCAGCTACATTCAGGCGGGCGTCGTGTCCTGGGGCATGGCAGGGCAAAAAGGCAAAGGTTGCGATAGGAAAGCGCAATTCTCCGCCTACACCCGCGCCGGCAATTACGGCGACTGGGTGATCAACACGCTTAAGAAGTGATCGAACGGTCAGGCCCGCTGTGTCGCGGTGGGCCTGACCTCTTTTCATGACTGAACTTGTCATGCCGCCTGTCTGCCAAGGCACAATTCAAGCGCCTATAAGTGAGGATGTCGCGTTAGCAATTGAGCGCACAATGGATGGAGCCGTGCATGACAGGATTAACGGACACGCTTTTGGCAGCCGCTGCCACATGCGCGCTAACAGTCGCGACCGCACTACCAGCATCTGCAGAAGATCGAAACGGCATCAATCAGGTCGAAACCGGCAAGGTGGTGGACACCGGCCAAAACAGCATTTCCGTAGCTTACAATCTCTATGCCTATGGCGAGAGCAACAATGATGCTCTCGCCGTCATCACCGCCGCGAGGATCATTGCGAAGACGCCGACACGGGCATCTGAAGCCACTGTTGAAGTAGAGATTGAAGACAGCGCCAACAGCACCGCCGAGGAAACCGAGAAGACCAAAGGGCCCGCAACGCTTAGCGACATGCTGGCAACCGCCGCGAGACTAGCAGGCGACAACGAG
>JBCCRF010000214.1:0-4796 GCA_039208305.1 Pseudomonadota bacterium | reverse complement strand
GCAAAACGAGAAAGACGAACACGGCGGCGTATGGCAGGATGATGCCCAGTTCGCGCAGAAGCACTGTGATTTCATTTCGGATCAGTGGAAACGGCGTGCATTTCCAGTCGAGATTTTCGGGACAAACAGAGCGATCGGCAAACTTCTCTGCCAACGCGATATCCCAATGGGAAACCTGCCGTAGAAGTAGAAGCAGCAGGAAGGACAGTGTCAGCGACAAAAGCAGCGCAGACAGCGGTCGGTCCAGCATGAAGCGCGGCAGATTTCCGGGTTGGGCAACCGTCTCCAACCCGCCGGAGACAGCCCTTTCAGACCCTGCCTGTTTCGTTCGTCTTCGCATGGCATTCCACAATCGCGATCTTGCAGCGTGCTCTATCGCGCCAAAAGAAAACCCGCCAGCCCGCATCCTGATATGATCGCTGGCAGGCCGCGCATTGCAGGCGTAGGACTATCAAATCGTCCATTCCGTCGGCGTCACGCCCATGCCTGTCCTTCCCGATCTCCCCGTCATCATGGCCTTCGCAGGCGCAGCACTGTTGCTGGCCATCACGCCCGGGCCTGATATGACGCTCTTTCTCGGCCGCACAATCGCGTATGGCCGCAAAGCCGGGCTCGCCAGCATGACCGGCGCGTCCGCCGGAACCGTCATACACACGATCTTCGTGGTGGCAGGCATCTCCGCCTTGCTCGTGGCATCCCCCACCGGGTTCTGGATATTGAAGATCGTCGGCGCACTCTATCTCGCTTGGCTCGCCGTCGACGCACTGCGCAACGGCTCGACCTTGCGCCTCGACCCAAACACCGTGGAGAAGAAGACCGACCGGCGTGGCGATATCATCCCCGCCTTCCTGTTCGGCATTGGCATCAATCTGCTGAACCCAAAAATCGTGCTCTTCTACATGACCTTTCTGCCGCAATTCGTCTCTGCCTCAGATCCGGGCGCCCAAGGCAAGATGCTGTTCCTCGGCCTCTCCTTCCCCCTCATCACCTGGCCCTTCATGGCCATGATGATTCTCGGCGCCGAACGTGTTACCCACACCCTCACCAATCGCCCTTCGGTGAGCCGCGCCATCGACTGGCTGTTTGCCAGCGTGTTCGGATTTTTCGCGGTGCGGATTTTGATGGAGGAGGGGCGGTAAGTCTCAGATCAACGGAGTGTCAGCAAAGGGCTCAGCGACGATCTGGTGTTCGTCTTCATAGACGATGAAGCCGGGGCGGGCAGTACGAATGAGCGTGGTCGGATATCCGTACTCGAAGACAATGGCAGCCATGTCGTGCATTCTTGCCAGATGTTCACACGACGTATCCTTGAACCAACTGAGCCCTTTCCAATTCCGGCGACAGGCACCCTTTGAACTTGAACGCCAGAAGCGCTCTGGCTCTCTGAGGTTTCTGCCAAACCAAACCAAATTCTGTCGCAGGGCTTCGCGATCGAATTCGTACGTATCTGGCGCATGCCTCACGGCCCAAACCGCCGTGAAAAGTCCGCCTGGATACCCAGACTCTCCATCGATATTGACCGACACGAAACGCAAAAAAGTTGGCGAGGCATTTCCCATAAGCATAGGCTGCCTCAATCCAGTTTCGACCGAGTTGCGCTAAAGGGTTAATTCGCCAACTATCCCAGACTACAAAACATGTCGGAAATGCTACCCCTGCTTGTTCTGCCGGTTCTCGATCAGATCATCCACCACCGCAGGATCGGCCAGCGTCGAAGTATCGCCAAGGCTTCCAAAGTCATCCTCGGCGATCTTGCGCAGGATGCGACGCATGATTTTACCGCTGCGGGTTTTCGGCAAGCCCGGCGCCCATTGGATGGCATCGGGGGAAGCGATAGGGCCGATTTCCTTGCGAACGTGGTTGCGCAACTCGGTGCGCAACTCGTCTGTCGGCTCTGAATCGCCCATCAGCGTGACGTAGCAATAGATGCCTTGGCCCTTGATGTCGTGGGGGAAGCCGACGACAGCAGCTTCTGCCACAGCATCATGCAGCACCAGCGCGGATTCGACCTCCGCTGTACCCATGCGGTGGCCGGACACGTTGATCACGTCATCCACACGACCTGTAATCCAATAGTAACCGTCCTCGTCGCGGCGGCAGCCGTCGCCGGTGAAATATTTGCCCTTGTAGGTGGAGAAATAGGTCTGCACGAACCGCTCATGATCGCCATAAACGGTGCGCATCTGACCGGGCCAGGAATGCGTGATGCACAGGTTCCCGTCGGTCGCGCCGTCGAGCACGTTGCCGTCATTATCCACCAGTTGTGGCTGCACGCCGAAGAAGGGCAGCGTCGCGGAACCGGGTTTCAGCGCGGTCGCACCCGGCAACGGCGTGATCATGTGGCCGCCGGTTTCGGTCTGCCACCAGGTGTCAACGATGGGGCAGCGCTCGCCACCCACGACTTTGTAATACCATTCCCAGGCTTCCGGATTGATCGGCTCACCCACAGTGCCGAGCAGGCGCAGCGATTTGCGTGACGTCGCTTTCACGGGATCGTCCCCCGCCTGCATCAGCGCTCGGATGGCGGTGGGGGCGGTGTAGAAGGTCGCCACATCGTGCTTGTCGCAGACCTCCCAGAAGCGCGACATCGAGGGGTAGTTTGGCACACCCTCGAACATCAGCGTCGTGGCGCCATTGGCGAGCGGGCCATAGACGATGTAGCTGTGACCGGTCACCCAGCCAACATCAGCCGTGCACCAATAGACCTCACCGTCTTTGTAATCGAAGACGTATTGGTGGGTCATCGCTGCCCAGATGAGGTAGCCACCCGTCGTGTGCAGCACGCCCTTGGGCTGGCCGGTGGAGCCGGACGTGTAGAGAATGAAGAGCGGATCTTCCGCGTTCATCGGCTCCGGGGGGCAGTCGTCGGAGGCGGCATCGACCGCCTCGTGGTACCACACGTCGCGTCCTTCCGCCCATTCGATGGCACCGCCTGTGCGCTTCACGACCATGACTGCATCCACCTGCGCGCCCTGCGTGGCGGCGATCTGGATGGAGGCGTCCGTATTGGCCTTCAGCGGCACGGTCTTGCCGCCGCGCAAACCCTCGTCCGCCGTAATGATGAAGGTGGATTCGCAATCCACGATGCGCTGAGCGAGCGCATCCGGCGAAAACCCGCCAAAGACAATCGAATGCACCGCGCCGAGCCGGGCGCAGGCGAGCATTGCGTAGGCCGCCTCCGGAATCATCGGCATATAGATGGTAACGCGGTCGCCCTTTTTGACACCATTCGCCTTCATCGCATTGGCGAGGCGACAGACGTGACCGTGCAATTCCTTGTAGGTGATCTTGGCGTCGTCCGCCGGATCGTCCCCTTCCCAGATGATCGCCACTTGATCGCCACGCGTTTCCAAATGCCTATCGATACAGTTGGCGGAGACGTTGAGAATGCCATCCTCGAACCATTTGATGGAGACGTCGGGATGCTCATACGTCCAGTTGCCAGCCTTGGTGGGGGCGGTCATCCAATCCAGCCGTGCGCTTTCCTTCAGCCAAAAAGCGTCGGGGTTGTCGACGCTCTCGGCATACATCGCCTTGTAACCGGCCTCATTCAGGTGGGCGGACGCGGCCAGATCGGCTGGTACGGGATAGATTTTGTCTGACATGGTAATGGCTCCTCCAAACCGGTCCGGCTTGGCAGCTCGACTGCGCAGGCGCCGGATCTTCTCGCAGGTTTTCGGTTGTGCAACCGGCACCTGCCCTCCTCAAGTGGCGCGAAATCTATCGTCGGCCCAATGGTGCGTCCATATAGACTTCCGGCGTGTGGGCCCACCGCCATTCAGCGCTGTTACATCGCGAAAGGAAGCGTGATGGAACACGCACAAGGCTGCCACAATCGCGCATCAGAAGATGCCAACGCACCATAGTGGGAGTGACGTGGTGACAGTCTCAACAACTGACGGTGCCGGGACAGCCCGGTTCTAAGGATCAACCAGACCTCACCGCTGCCGCCAAGGCCGAACTCCAAATGATGATGTTTTTAACCGCAACACGCGCAGGCGTGTTCGCACTGCTTTGCCTCGCCCTATCCGCCTGCACCCAGACCGCAGTATCCGGCTACGATCCCAAACCATCGAAATCGGTGACCGACCAGCGCAAGGCAAAGATCGAAGCCTCCCGCGAGCGCGCCCGCAAGGCGAAGGCCAAACGCAAGGCCGAGTTTCTCGCCAAGCGTGAGGCTGCTGCTGAAGCGCGCAAGAAGGGCCGAAAGGCCGAACGCAAAACCACACGCAAGAAGGTCGCGAAGAAAACCAAGCGGAAAACCGTTCGCAAGGCCGCCCAAAAATCGAGCAAGCGTGCCACCAAGAAAGCACGCAAGGTCGCCAAGACCAAAACGTCCAAAAAGAAGCGCGTGAAGAAGAAGACCGCTGCCTTCGTTGGCGGCCGTTCCAGAGGCATAGTCAAAAACGCTCCTTGGAACTGTGTGCCAAGCCGTCTGAAACGCGTTCTGGATCAAGTGTCACGTCAATACGGTCGTGTCGTCGTGAACTCGACCTATCGCTCCAGCAGCCGCAACCGCATGGTGGGAGGCAAGAAGCGCTCCTATCACCTGAAGTGTCAAGCGGTAGATTTTCGCGTCGCGGGCAGCAACAAAGGCCTGTCACGCTTCCTGCGCAGCCACCCTTCTGTCGGTGGGTTCAAACGCTACGCTTCCGGCTTCTACCACATCGATACCGGCCCCCGCCGGACGTGGTAAATCACGCCGCCATGAACCAGCCGAGCACAGCACCCTGCACCAGCAGAACCAAAAGATAGTGACCGATATCGAGAAGCGTCAGTGACCATGATCGCATCTG
>JBCCRF010000213.1:0-4884 GCA_039208305.1 Pseudomonadota bacterium | reverse complement strand
GGGATGACACGATCCAGCGGCGTACACAGGGCTACGTCGTGCCGGAAAGCTTCAGCCACGGCACGTCAGAACAGCGTCGCACATGGTTCAACCGCGGCTACCAGAGCGGTCGGCTGGAACAGTGCGATACGCAGATTTTTGGGTGAAAACCTGCTGTTTATTTGCGCTCGCGCTGTGGGGCTTCGCCCTTCGCTCCGCGGGGGCGGCCTGACCGGCCGGGCGGCTCTTCGCCGCCTAGCGGCGCGTTAATGCGAGCCGCTCTACGCACGCTCCGCCAACGCATCCTCACCCTTCGCCTCGCGGATGAGGTTTACGAAGCGGCGGAAGAGGTAGTGGCTGTCTTGGGGGCCGGGCGAGGCTTCGGGGTGGTGTTGCACGCCGAAGACGGGTTTGCCGGTGTGGCGCAAGCCGCAATTGGTGCCGTCGAATAGGCTGACATGGGTTTCCTCCACCCCTTCCGGCAGGCTTTCGCCGTCTACTGCGAAGCCGTGGTTCATGGAGACGATCTCCACCTTGCCGGTGGTGTGATCCTTCACCGGATGGTTCGCCCCATGGTGGCCCTGGTGCATCTTCACCGTCTTGCCGCCGAGCGCGAGCGCCAGCATCTGATGGCCAAGACAGATGCCGAAGACTGGCAGGCCCGATTCGATGAGCTTGCGGATGGCGGGAACGGCGTATTCGCCAGTGGCAGCAGGGTCGCCGGGTCCGTTGGACAGGAATATGCCGTCGGGTTTCAATGCTAAAATGTCATCAGCTGACGTGTTGGCGGGAACCACCGTCACCTTGCAGTCCAGGCCTGCAAACAGGCGTAGAATATTGCGCTTCACGCCGAAATCTATCGCGACGACATGGTGGGCTTTACCCTCGCTATCGGAATAGCCCTCGTTCCAGACCCAGGGTTTCTGGCTCCACTCATTCCGCGCGGTTGATGTGACGCCCGGGGCGAGGTCGCTGCCTTCAAGGCCCGACCAGTCGGCCGCACGGTTTTTCAAGGCGTCGATGTCGAATTTTCCATCGGGGTCATGGGCGATGACGGCGTTGGCAAGGCCCGTTTCGCGGATGTGCGCTGTCAGCGCCCGCGTATCGATGCCATGCAGGGCGATGATGTTGCGACTCTTCAGCCATTCGTCGAAATGGGTGGCGGAGCGGTAATTGGACGGGTCTGTCACCGGCTCCTTGAAGATGGCGCCAGCGACGCCGCCCACAGTTTCCATGTCCAGCGTCTCAATGTCATCGTCATTGGCACCGACATTGCCGATATGGGGGAAGGTGAAGGTGACGATCTGCCCGGCATAGGACGGGTCGGTCAGGATTTCCTGATAGCCAGTGATCGCCGTGTTGAAGCAGACCTCCGCCTCCACCGCGCCGGTGGCGCCTGCACCGATACCTTCGATCACCGTGCCATCCGCCAGCACCAGCAGGGCGGTGGTTTTGGTCTCAGTCCATGGGGCGGGGGACGTCATGGCAGTCACCTTTGGTCGGCCCGTGCGCGAGCTATCTCCCCGTATGGCAGGGTTGCAGCATGTGCAGGGCGGATGTGTTGAACAGGGGGCATATAGCACCCATTTTCCGTTCACCAAGAGAGCAGGGCGCTGTTGCACAAAAATGGCTGCAGCAAATCGCCCATCATGGTTTCGTCAATTCAAATTGCGCGATTGGGTCGGATCGGATAGGTCAGGGCACTTGCGTAGCACGGGCGCGTTCAAAGGCCCTGATGACCGAACTGCCGTGACGGGGCACATCGCCCGGCTCGACACGCAGGAGAACGATGATGCGTAACGAACTCAACGATGGCATGAAAGCCGCCATGAAGGCGGGCGACAAGCGCAAGCTGTGCACGCTGCGCCTGATCAATGCTGCCATCAAGGACCGCGATATTTCCAACCGCGGATCCGGTAAGGAGCGGGTGGGCGACGACGAAATCCTCCAGATACTCGGCAAGATGATCAAACAGCGCGAGGAATCGGCGCGCATTTACGAAGAATCGAATCGCCTGGAACTCGCAGCCCAAGAGCGCGAGGAGATGGAGATCATCCGCGAGTACATGCCGCAGCAGATGTGCGAGGAAGAAGTCCGCGCTGCCTGCAAGACCGTCGTGGAAGACGTGCAGGGCGAAAGCCTGCGCGACATGGGCAAGTGCATGAACGCGCTGAAAGCCCGCTATCCGGGGCAGTTGGATGTCGGCCAGGCCAGCAAGGTCGTGAAGGAATTGCTAGCGTGAAGTAGCCCGTTAGCCCCTGTGAACAACGGGGGCGAATTCCCTCAGCCTCGCACCTGACGGCAAACCGACCTATGTTACGGGCTCCAAGCTAGGAGCCCGTTTTGCGTTTTACCCCCGCCTTTCTGGATGAAATCCGAGATCGCATCCCAATCGCCGACATCGTCGGTCGGCGGGTGACGTTCGACCGGAAGAAATCCAATCAGGCGAAGGGCGACTTCTGGGCCTGTTGCCCATTTCACGGCGAAAAATCACCGTCCTTCCACTGTGAGAACTCGAAAGGACGCTACCACTGCTTCGGGTGCGGCGCGTCGGGCGACCATTTTCGGTTTCTGACGGAACTGGATGGGCTGAGCTTTCCCGAAGCCGTAGAGCGCCTTGCCGATGAAGCCGGTGTACCGATGCCAGCTGTCGATCCTCAAGCAGCGCAGCGGGCGAAGGAAAAAGCGACGCTGCACGATGTGATGCAGCTGGCCGTCGATTTCTTCCGCCAGCAGTTGCAGGAGGCCGATGGTGCGAAAGCGCGCGCCTACTTGCGCGATCGCGGGCTGTCGACGGCGGTACAAAATGCGTTCGGGCTTGGCTATGCGCCATCCAACCGTTCGGCGCTGAAGGAATATTTGGCATCTAAGAACGTGCCGAAGGAGCAGATCGAAGCGTGCGGCTTGGTGGTGCATGGCCCCGATATTCCCGTGTCCTATGACCGATTCCGCGACCGGATCATGTTTCCAATTCTTGACGCACGGTCGCGGCCCATTGCTTTTGGAGGGCGGGCGCTGTCGCCCGATGTGCCGGCCAAATACCTCAACTCGCCGGAGACCGAACTCTTCTCGAAATCCAATGTGCTCTACAACTACGCCCGCGCGCGCAAGGCGGTGGAGCGGGGCGGAAGCCTGATCGTATGTGAAGGTTATATGGACGTTATCGCGTTGTCCGCTGCCGGGTTTGAAACGGGGGTAGCGCCGCTGGGTACCGCGCTCACCGAACAGCAGATAGAACTGGCATGGCGTGTCGGCGGGGAGCCGTCGCTTTGCTTCGACGGGGACAGCGCCGGGCTTCGGGCCGCTTTCCGATCCGTCGATACGGCGCTGGGCGGGTTGAAGCCAGGCCGCTCATTGCGCTTTGCGATGCTGCCTGAAGGCGAAGACCCGGACGATCTCATCAAACGGGCGGGGCCGGAGGCCTTCAAAA
Organism: Pseudomonadota bacterium; assembly: GCA_039208305.1. GTDB lineage: Bacteria > Pseudomonadota > Alphaproteobacteria > Rhizobiales > Rhizobiaceae > Pseudahrensia. The sequence continues at coordinate 1,475 of JBCCRF010000213.1, read as the reverse complement.
CCGTTCTCGATGCGGCACGTCCGCTGGCGGATATGGTGTGGATGCGCGAAACCGAAGGGCGCATTTTCGACACGCCGGAAAAGCGGGCTGAACTGGAGCGCACTCTGTTCGGTGCCGTTGCGCAAATTCAGGACGAGAGCGTCAAGCGCCACTACCAACAGGACATGCGCGATCGCCTGACCGGCTTTTTCGGCGGTGCCGATGATGCAAGACAGGGCGGCAAAGGCCGTGCGGCACCGCGCGGTGGTGCGATGCACAAGCGCTTCGCCGTGTCGGACAGTTTGATGAATTCGTCGCTGGTGAAATCTGGCCCGTCCCAGCCACCATTACGCGAGACGGCGCTGTTGGTCACAATTCTCAACCACCCGGCCATTGGTGCAGCACATGAGGATGAGTTGGCCTCGCTGGACATCGAACACCCTGATCTTGTTACGGTACAGCGGGCCTTGTTGGAGGCTCTTGCGGATGCAGGGGAGCGCGGCGAGCAGCACGATGTTTCTTCCTTGAGCAAGGCGCTGGATGTCTCAGGCCATGGTGCGCTGATCGAGAGATTGCAGACGCAGGTTCGATGCTCTCGCATCTGGCAAGTGGCGGTGGATGCGGCCTTTGAAGATGCCCGCGACGGGTGGCTACAGGCGCTGGCCTTGCACAACCGCGCACGGGCATTGGCGGCTGAACTCAAGGCCGTCGAACGCTCCTTCAAAGAAAACTACGACGAAGAATCACTCGCTCGGTTGATGGCCATCAAGCAGGAATTGGCGAATGAAACCGGAACGGAGGCGCTGATCGAGGGCTTCGGACTGCCGTCCGGGCGTCCTTCACGCAGTTTTTAGTCTCTACAGCGCTGAAGCCTGACGAATTTCCTTGAAGTCTTTGATTTCGAATCACATATGCTTCCTACCGCTGTCACCCGCGAGGCCTTTTGTGCGCCCGCATGGTCGAGAACCGCGACAGGGTTAATCGAAGGTTTACACCGTTCATTGTTATAATGAGCGCGAGAGGGCTTGCCGATTCGCCGGTGAAGCAGACGGCTTCATCAAAAAAATCTCAGCGCATCAGCCCGCCGATATTCGTACCGCTTCATGCTTCTGGGCCGACGGGTTCCGAGGCAATGCTTGCGGCATGTAACGGAGAAGACAGTACATGGCCAAAGCCGCCACTGCCAAGAAGCCGACCCCGCAAACGCCGGAACAGGCCGCCGCCGATCGCCCGCTGCTCGACCTGAATGACGACAAGGTCAAGAAAATGATCAAAGCCGCCAAAAAGCGCGGCTTTGTGACGGTGGATGAGCTGAACTCTGTGATGCCTTCTGAAGAGGTGTCGCCTGACCAGATCGAAGACACGATGTCGATGCTGTCTGAAATGGGCATCAATGTCGTGGAGGAAGACGAAAACGAGGAGGCGCCCGAAGAGGTGTCGACCGAGATCGTCGAGGCCGGCAAGAAGGCCGTCGCCACCGTTGCTAAAAAAGAGCC
>JBCCRF010000212.1:0-4933 GCA_039208305.1 Pseudomonadota bacterium | reverse complement strand
CTTCGACAATCAGGACAGTTCGATGCTCTCCAGTCTGGCCCGAGCGGAGGCCCTTCTCATCCGCCCCGCGCATGCACCAGCAGCCTCTGCGGGCGAAGAATGCCGCTATATCAAGGTCGTTTCGGGGGCGGACTTGTAGAACACATTGGCAACCTGTTAACTTGTTCTTGGTTTGTACAGCAAGTCGTGATTCGACACTGGCACTATGGAGACGAGGCAGATGCTCACGAGAAAGCAGCACGAATTGCTGATGTTCATTCAGGAGCGCATGAAAGAAGCGGGCGTGCCGCCTTCCTTCGATGAGATGAAAGACGCGTTGGACCTGAAATCGAAATCCGGCATTCACCGGCTCATCACAGCGCTTGAAGAACGTGGCTTTATTCGCCGCTTGCCGAATAGGGCTCGCGCGCTCGAGGTCATCAAGCTGCCAGAATCCTATCAGCCAAGCCCTGCCGGGCGTAGACCGTTCGAGCCAAGCGTGGTTGAAGGCGGCCTCGGGCGAGCGCCGGAGATGGTCGCCAACGACACCGGCCCCGCTATGACGGAATTGCCTGTTATGGGCCGTATTGCCGCCGGTACACCGATCTCCGCCATTCAGGACAACACCCACACCATTTCCGTTTCACCGGATATGCTGGGGCGTGGCGAGCACTATGCCCTTGAGGTCAAAGGGGATTCGATGATCGAAGCGGGCATTCTCGACGGCGATACTGTGGTTATTCAGCGCGGCGATACCGCTACCCCGGGCGATATTGTCGTGGCGCTGGTGGATGATGAAGAGGCAACGCTTAAACGTTTCCGCCGCAAGGGAGACTCGATTGCTCTAGAGGCGGCGAATCCCGCATACGAAACCCGCATCTTCGGCCCCGACCGCGTAGCAGTACAGGGCAAACTGGTGGGGCTCATTCGTAGCTATCACTGATATCCTGCGAAACGGTGGGTGTTCCAAGGTCGTGCAGAGCCGGTGATGGCGCGTTCGACTATAAGATCGCCCTCGGTCCCTTCCGATGCGAGATGAATAGCGACCGACCCTTCGCCTGTAAATCGCTACCATCAAAGATGCGGGGCCGCTCTTGTGGCGAGAGATGCTGGCAGGCGTCCGACAAGCGAAATTCGGCCACCAGAATGTCGGCAATTTCACAATCCTCCAACAGGTTGGCCGATGTTTTGAGATGAACGATGCGCAGGCCTTTTACGATGGTCGAACAGCCGTCTGCATCGCATGTGAAACCATCGCCTGCCGGTTGGCCCTCGGTCGTTTCCTTCGCGCGGTAAGCTGTTGTCCAGATGTCAGTTACGAATCGATTTCCCCGCTCGCGCAATAGAACTGGCGATCCATCCTTATTGAAGAGCGCGATCTGCCGTCCGTCTTCAGAAATCAAAATGTCTGGTGTCTTCACGGTCTGCATGAATAACAGTGCCGGGAGGAAGAACAGCAGGCCGCATAGCTCCAATCGGGAACGCGCTAACGTCATGACGAGAAGTCCAACCGTAGCGCAGAGAAAGGCTGAAGCAGGAATTCGTCCCGTTTCACCGGTCGGCCCCATCGCTGACACGAAGTGGGCCACCGTCACCACCCATTCCGTCGACCAGGCCATCGCCGCCAGCGGCCAATCGTGCAGGCCGAAGGGCAAAGACAACATGGACAACAGGGCTAGCGGCATCACGGCGACGGAGACAACCGGCATCGCGGCAAGATTGGCCAACAGTCCAAGCGGAGCGAGCCTTTGAAAATGGTAGGCGGCAAAAATGCTGGTTGCCAGCCCGGCAACGAGCGACGTGAGAGCCAGACCGCCGACATCTCGCTTCAGGATCCGACCCGTTGCTGACGCGAACCCACCTTTGCGGCCTCGTACAGCCATCGCGGTCTGTCTGCTGATGCCTTCATAGACCGCAACAAGCGCCGCCACCGCCGCAAACGACATCTGAAAACCAGCCGACAGTATCGCCTCCGGACTGATCACCATGACCACCAGTGCTGCCAGCGCCACGTTCCGCATTGTCAAAGCCCTGCGGTCGAGAATGACGGCACCCAGCATGATCACCATCATGATCCACGCGCGTTGCGTGGAAACAGCCATGCCAGACAGAGCAAGGTAGATCGTCGCTGCGGCCAGCCCACCAGCCGCTGCCCATTTTTTGACAGGGTAACGCAATGCGATGTGAGGGAACGAAGCAAAAAGTAACCGCAAGCCGCCCATCGCCGTCAAAGCCACCAGCGCCATGTGCAATCCGCTGATGGCCAATATATGAGCAAGGCCGGACTGGCGTAGGGCTTCGGTGGTTTCTTCAGTGATCCCGCTGCGGTCCCCGACAATCAGCGCAGCAGCTATGCCTCCCCCCTCCCCGGGAACGCTTTCCCGGATGAGGCTCGCCAGCCGGTCTCGCGCCGCCTCAATTCCGCTTGCCGCTTGTGTTGGCGGCATGGCTTCGGGCGCGCCAAGAAAAAAACCCGATCCTGAAAGCCCATCAAACCATGCCGGGAAGGAGAAATCGTAGCCACCCGGATAAGCTGGACCTGATGGTGCGCTGAGACGGGCCAGGCCTTTCATGCGGCTCCCTACGGGCGCGGACGGCCCACCCGCTCTCGCGGTGATGCGGAAGATACGCGGCAGGCCGTCGGCTCGTGCAAGTTCGCCGGACGTGACCGCAAGCCGGTAGCGGACGCTACCATCAGCCCGCATCTCTCGTCGCCGCACTTCGCCAGACACTGTGACGATGCGCACGCGATCAAGCATCTGCGTGTCATTAGCTGTGCTGTGCAACCGGGCGAGCCCGGCTCCGCCCGCGATAAGCGAAAAGGCCAGCATGGCAACATGAAGCAAAGGCCGATTGCGGCTTGCAAAGGCAAGAACCGCCAGACCAACGGCCAACGCTTCAAAGGCCCACGCCCAAGGTTCGCGTGGAAGATGAAAATACATCACGATCCCGGCGGCCAGGCAGACTGGTGCCCAGAGGAAAGCAGCCCCGCGGTCTGCCTCAATTTGCAGCTGGCGACCGATGGCATCTGCAATAATTGAAAGGCGTTCTCGCAAGCGGGAGCGCACCGGCAGTGCAGCCAAACTGGTAGCTTCAGGTTCGCTCCACCCCTGCCATTCTTCGATCGTTTGTCGCTCGTCGGCAGGCTGGACCGACCAGGATAGGCCCTCCTCGACAAACTTCTCCGGCTTTTGATCCGACCGTCGCGACACGAACACACTCCAAACGGTATTTGCGAACACCGCAGGTCATAACCGTCGCTTGTATGATGGCCGCCGTGTGATAGACGGGCAACGTCCCGTTTTGTTCTCCGCATCCGCAGACACGTTCTGAAAGGCCCGCCTTGACCAAGCCCGTCATCACCCGTTTTGCCCCATCGCCTACCGGTTTTCTCCACATTGGCGGCGCGCGGACAGCGCTGTTCAACTGGCTGCTGGCCCGCTCAATGGGTGGCAAAATGCTGCTGCGCATCGAGGATACAGATCGTGCACGCTCCACGCAGGAGGCCGTGGATGCGCTGCTGGATGGCCTCACTTGGCTGGGCCTTGATTGGGAGGGCGAGCCCATTTCTCAATACGCCCGCGCCGACCGCCATCGTGAAGTCGTGGATGAACTGCTGGCGAAAGGGCAGGCCTATCGCTGCTACGCAACCCCTGAAGAGCTGGACGAAATGCGTGAACTGGCCCGCGCCGAGAAACGCCCTCCCCGCTATGACGGCCGCTGGCGGGACCGCGATCCGAGCGAGGCCCCCGAAGGGGTCAAACCCGTTGTCCGCATCAAAAGTCCGCAGGATGGTGAAACCGTCGTCAACGATCTCGTGCAGGGCGAAGTGCGCTTTCCCAATGCAGATCTTGATGACCTGGTGCTGCTTCGTTCCGATGGTTCCCCGACCTACATGCTGGCCGTCGTGGTGGACGATCACGACATGGGCGTAAGCCACATCGTGCGAGGCGATGACCACCTGACGAACGCCGCGCGACAGACGATCATTTACAATGCCATGGGTTGGGATGTGCCGGACATGGCCCATATCCCGCTGATCTACGGCAGCGATGGTGCAAAGCTTTCTAAACGCCATGGCGCAATCGGAGCCGAAGCCTACCGTGCCATGGGCTATCTGCCGGAGGCGCTGCGCAATTACCTCGTACGCCTTGGCTGGTCCCACGGTGATGAGGAATTTTTCACCCAGGCGCAGCTGGATGAACTCTTCGGTCTCGACGCCGTCGGTAAATCACCTGCTCGGTTCGACTTCGCGAAGCTGGAGAACATGAACGGTCATTACATCCGCAACGCGGATGACGCCGATCTTGCCAACCGCTTACACGCCTTACTGCCGGAACTGGAGATCGGTGATTGGTTCGCGGAGCGCTGGAATGAAAAACGTCACGCTCAACTTGTGGAAGCCATGCCGGGCTTGAAAGAGCGAGCCAAGACGCTGATCGACTTGCTGGAAGGGGCCCGCTTCATCTTTGCCGAACGCCCGCTCGAATTCGAAGAAAAGGCTGCAGCGCTCCTCACCGACGAAGCAAAGCAACGACTTGCAGCCTTGCTACCCGGTTTGCAGGCCATCGAAAGCTGGTCGGTAGAGAATGTTGAAGAGGTCGTTCGTGAATTCGGCAAAGCAAACGAGTTGAAACTTGGTCAGATCGCCCAGCCGATCCGTGCAGCAACCACGGGCAAAACACAGTCGCCCGGCGTGTTCGACGTGATGGCCGTCCTCGGCAAGGACGAGTGCATCGCACGCATTTCCGATCAGACCTGATTCATCAATCGAAACGCCGTTTCCTTTGACCAATGGCGCATGCAGAGATGCCTTGCTCCGCTTGTAGCAGCGCAAGCTATAGCCTATCAAACGGCAGGGAGATTTTCCCAACGCCCAATCGATGCGGTGAGCCACGCCGCGGGTGGGGGAAAGAAATCCGGGGGCCATACCTTTGCGAAGGCGCGCCCTTTG
>JBCCRF010000211.1:0-5005 GCA_039208305.1 Pseudomonadota bacterium | reverse complement strand
CCTACGCGTCCATGGCCAACATGAAGAAGGTACAGCCGCAGATGACCGCCATCCGCGAGCAGCACAAGGACGATCCGAAGGCCCAGCAGCAGGCGATGATGAAGCTGTACAAGGACGAGAAGATCAATCCCGCTGCCGGTTGTTGGCCGGTGCTGATCCAGATCCCTGTCTTCTTCGCGATCTACAAGGTGATCTACGTCACCATCGAGATGCGCCATGCGCCCTTCTTCGGCTGGGTTCAGGACCTCTCCGCCCCTGACCCCACCTCGATCTTCAACCTGTTCGGCCTGTTGCCATATGACGTGCCCTTCTTCCTGTTGATCGGCGTGTGGCCGCTGCTCATGGGCATTACGATGTTCGTCCAAATGCAGATGAACCCGGCCCCGCCGGACCCGACCCAAGCCATGATCTTCAAATGGCTGCCGGTGGTCTTCACCTTCATGCTGGCGACGTTCCCGGCGGGTCTCGTGATCTACTGGGCCTGGAACAACTTCCTCTCGATCCTGCAGCAGGGCGTCATCATGAAACGCCAGGGTGCCAAGATCGAACTGTGGGACAACCTGAAGGGCATGATCGGGAAGAAGAACGAGGCGTGAGCCACGGCAGTGTGGTGCGGAATTGAAACCCCGAGACAGGCGGGCGCGTTCCTTTTCCAATGAACACCGCCACAGCCCTCGCTTCCGAGACCACCTCCACGCCCAACGATTTCTACGCCGCACTTCCCCGCGCGACAGCATTCGATGATCTGATCGCCGACGACAGTTTCACCTCGCTGCCGGACGACTGGTTCGTCGGAATTGCGGATATTGTAGATTCCACCGGCCACATCCAGCGTGGGCTCTACAAAACGGTGAACACGATCGGCGCGGCCGTCATCTCCGCACAAATCAACGCAAGTTCCGACGAGACGGAACCCGGTACCGGCGAATTTCCCTTCGTCTTCGGCGGTGATGGCGCGAGTTTCGCCATGCCGGGCACACATCGCGAAGCCGCGGCTACGGCGCTCGCACGGGTACGGCGCTGGGCGAAGAATGAGTTCGATATCGACCTGCGGGCTGCCATCGTGCCCGTTTCCGCCATACGCGCGGCGGGCCATGATGTGCGCGTGGCGCGGTACCGCATTTCGGACGAGCTGGACTACGCCATGTTCGCAGGCGGTGGGGTGCGCTTTGCCGATGAGCAGATGAAGGCGGGTAAGTTTGCCATTCCCGAAGCAGCGGACGATGAACTGCCCAACCTCACCGGCCTGTCCTGCCGCTGGACGCCCATGGTGGCCAAAAATGGCGTCGTGCTGTCGCTTGTGGTGCAGCCTGTGGCTGGCGTGGACGCGGCGGCACAAAACGCGCTGCTGCGCGAGATCATCGCGCTGACCGAGCAGTTGCATCGCAACGGCCACCCCGTGCCTGCGGAAGGACCGGGCTTTGAATGGGTACCGGAAGGGCTGGAGTTAGAAGCTCGCGCCACCCATGGCGGCGCGCCGCTGTGGAAGCGCAAGATGCAGCTGTGGTTCGAAACGCTGATCGCCCTCGTCTTCTTCAAGACGGGCTGGAGCGTCGGTGGCTTCAACGCGACCCATTACACCGTCACTACCGGGCGCAACGCCGATTTTCGCAAGCTCGAGGACGGGCTGAAAATGACCATCGCCTGCAGCGACGCCGTCTACCGCCAGATCGAAGCCGTACTGCAGCAAGGCCGCGCCGACGGCCTCATCCGCTACGGCACCGCCACCCAAAACAGCGCCGTCATGACCTGCATAGTACCATCAGTCATGCGCGATGATCATGTGCATTTTGTTGATGGTGCCGCGGGGGGATATGCGCTGGCGGCCCAGCGGTTGAAGGAGGGTCCTGTAGAGTTTCGGATGCAGAAAAAATGCTAGTCGATATCCAATGGCCAAGCCGCAACATCAGGTGCGATATGCGAGCGAAGCTGCTGTCCTAATCAAGCGTTCGAATGCCCGCGTTTCCGTTCTGCATTGCGCGGCATTGCGGATAAATGCCATTTCGTTTTTGGTGACTGAAGTGAGCGGAGAGCCTGAGCAAGAACGTTTTCCAATGCCCAAGAACCACATACTCAACTGTCTCGTGCTGCTCGTCCTACTCATTTCCACCACCATAGGGTGGCTATGGATTTGGGGGCTATTCTTCATTTACCTGTCCTACCAGGCCTACGTCGAAGAAGTGACATTTGTCGTCACTCCCATCTGCAAATTTGAGGCTCCAAGACTGTATTGGATTGTGAGCGCATTTTGGTTTTTGATCGGGGCGTCTTACCTCGTATTCGTGTGAACGAACCCGTCATGGCCCAACAAGTATTGCCCCAACGGGCTTACGTCGAAGCGGACTGGTTCGCTCGGGAGCGTCGGTCTCTTCTTTTTTCGGAATTTCACTTCGCTGGCTTCGCCGATGCGCTCAAGGTTCCCGGAGACTTCATCACGGCAACGATATGCGGATATCCAATGTTCGTGATCCTGGATCAGGATGAGACGCTGCGCGCTTTCCATAACTTGTGCCGTCATCGCGGAACCGAACTGCTCGAAGGTGACGGCAATTGCGGCAAAACCATCGTCTGTCCCTACCACCGTTGGACTTATATGCTCGACGGTCGGCTGCGCGGTCTGCCAAACCGCGACCTTTTTGAAGAGTTGAACCGGGCGGAACTGGGGCTCAAACCCGCCAGTGTTGGCCGATGGAAGGGCATGGTATTCGTTAGCCCTGACCCGCAATCCAATTTTGCCGAATGGATTTCTCCGTTACGGGATGTTGCTTTCCCTCATGATATTGAGACGCAGGATCTCGTGCGAGGGCAAGAGTTTGTCTACCGCATCAAATGCAACTGGAAAGTATTTTTTGAGAACGCCATCGATGGCTATCACCTGGCTTACTTGCATGAACACACTTTGGGTGGCCCTGAGCCTGCGCTGAACGAATGGGTCAACCTTGGAAAGCACATGGTCTGGTACTCGACCGAACGAGACGGCATTCGCAATCGGATTCCGAAGTTCGTTGAAGATCAGACAGCGAAATCGTCGATTGCAACCATCCCAGGTGCTGACGTACCGGGGTATGGCGGTGTGTATATGCTCTATCCCACTACAATCATCACACCCAGCCCATGGTCGCTCACCATTAGCGCCATGGAACCCGTTGATGCGACGACGACGATTATGCGGGCGACAACTTTCGTTGCAAATTCTTGGTTTCGCTACTCGGAAAGCCCTTCGGATGCGGAAGGGTATGACAAATCAACAGGTTTGATCGAAAGCAAGAATTGGAAGAAGCACCCGTTGGAAACCGGTGATTTTCAAACCGAGGACATCTGGGTTTGTGAAAAGATGCAACGCTCCTTAGCCTCACCCTTCTATCAAGTCGGGCCACTTGCCGAAGGGGCCGGCGCAGAAACACCGCTGACCAGTTTTCAGAACTGCGTGTTGGAAGACATTGCAGATTTATAGACGAGACTTTTCTGCTGTGCAGTGTCTGCCAGTTCAAGCAAGAAGCCCAACTTCACTTTAGGCCGTTTCGTGCTCCTCATCACATGCCGCATTGCAGCATCTCGCCACACCTGTTATTGCCCGCCGCGATTGGGCTGAGACCATAATCAATTTCGCATCGGTCGCATATGCGCCGTATCGCCTGTTCAGCCCTCCACCGATCAGAAGATCTAAGATGCACGAGGACATTCTCCCATGGCCGAACATGATTACGTCGTAAAGGACATTGCGCTTGCCGATTTCGGCCGCAAGGAACTGGACATTGCCGAAACCGAAATGCCAGGCCTGATGGCGCTGCGCGAGGAGTTCGGCGACAGCAAGCCACTGGCTGGCGCGCGCATCGTTGGCTCGCTGCACATGACGATCCAGACCGCCGTGCTGATCGAAACGTTACACGACCTCGGTGCCGATGTGCGCTGGGCTTCGTGCAACATCTATTCGACGCAGGACCACGCAGCCGCTGCTATCGCCGCCGGTGGGACCCCTGTCTTCGCCATCAAGGGCCAGACGCTGGAAGAGCACTGGGATTACCTCGACAAGTCCTTCCTCTTTCCGGAGAAGGACGGCGAAGTCGGCCCGAACATGATCCTCGACGATGGCGGCGATGCCACTCTTTACATTTTGCTGGGCGCCCGTGCCGAAGCCGGTGAAGACATCATCCCCAACCCGTCTTCCGACGAGGAAGAGGTCATCAAGGCCCAGATCAAGAAGCGCATGGAGGCTTCGCCCGGCTGGTTCACCAAGGTACGCGACCAGATCAAGGGCGTGTCGGAAGAGACCACCACCGGCGTCCACCGTCTCTACCAGCTGGTGGAAGAGGGCCAGTTGCCCTTCCCGGCGATCAACGTGAACGACAGCGTCACCAAGTCGAAATTCGACAACAAATACGGCTGTAAGGAATCCCTGGTGGACGGTATCCGCCGCGCCACAGACACGATGATGGCCGGCAAGACCGCAGTCGTCTGCGGCTATGGCGACGTCGGCAAGGGTTCAGCCGCGTCGCTCCGCGGTGCCGGTGCCCGCGTGAAGGTGACGGAAATCGACCCCATCTGCGCGCTGCAAGCCGCCATGGATGGCTACGAAGTGACCACCCTGGAAGACACGGTAAAGGACGCCGACATCTTCATCACCACGACCGGTAACAAGGACATTATCCGCCACGAGCACATGACCGAGATGAAGGACATGGCCATCGTCGGGAACATCGGCCACTTCGACAACGAAATTCAGGTTTCCAGCCTGCGCAACCTGAAGATGACCAATATCAAGGATCAGGTGGACATGTATCAGATGCCGTCGGGCAATCGCATGATCCTACTGTCTCAGGGGCGCCTGTTGAACCTCGGCAACGCCACCGGTCACCCGTCCTTCGTGATGTCCGCATCCTTCACCAACCAGGTGCTGGCCCAGATAGAGCTCTGGAAGAATGGCGAGAATTACGACAATCAGGTTTATATCCTGCCCAAACACCTCGACGAAAAAGTCGCCCGCCTGCACCTCGCGCGGATCGGT
>JBCCRF010000210.1:0-5039 GCA_039208305.1 Pseudomonadota bacterium | reverse complement strand
GCGCGGGCTCATCCATCTCCGATAAATCTTTCCCCCGAAGGGCGTATGCGGTATTAGCACACATTTCTATGTGTTGTTCCGCAGAGATGGGTAGATTCCCACGTGTTACTCACCCGTCTGCCACTCACTCCGAAGAGTGCGTTCGACTTGCATGTGTTAAGCCTGCCGCCAGCGTTCGTTCTGAGCCAGGATCAAACTCTCAGGTTTGATCTGAGATTTGTTCCGGCTGTTTTCAGTTCACCACGAACCAGCAAGCTGGCACTCAATGCGGTGACTGGGTCACGCTTTTCCTGTCATTAGACAGAGAAAAATTGCGATGGTCTGGGTAGACCATCACGAATTGACGAGAACATTTTTGACACACCTGAATGGGTCGAAACCCATTCGGTATATTTGTAACATTCTCGAAAAACGTGTCCGCCGAAGTCTCGTATCGAACGCGTCTGGATAAAGGAAAATCCAGACCGTTCAGCAGCAACTCCGCCGCCCACGTTTCTCTTTCTTCATATTCAATTGTCAAATAACCGAACCACCCGAAGGCGCTTCGCCGACCCAGTTGCATCATGCCAAAGCAAGCCGCTTACCAGGTCTAAGGTAGGTTTCCGCTCAGCGGCGCCTTTCCGGGGTTCCAAGTCGGCAGCCTGTATGGCGCTCAAAGCGCTCACTGCGTCGTTAGTGGGCGGGTTTTAGATCAGGACTTACGGACCGTCAACACGCTTTTTGAAACTTTCGGAACTTTTTTCAAAAAAGTTCTTTCCACCTCTCACACAGGCCGAGAACCCCTTGTAGAATGGGTATTCCCGCCTCGTGCTCGACCGATTTGCTAGCCCATCATGGCACTTTCAAGAACCTGCGCAGCGAGAAAATCACCTCATACTTCCACAAATCCTTGCGCATCGAGATGGCTGCCGTGGAAACGCCGATTCCAGCCGGTGCATTTTCCGCCAATTTTCGCCGCCTTTCGACGTGATCTGGCCATCTTGTGAAGCCACTCAGATTTCGACACTTTATGGAGAGCGCGCAAATCACCCTCGATATGGCACGAATGGCAGCGGACACGAACGGTGCAGACGACTGATCCAACTCCACAGACAGGACCAAACGGTACAACGGTTCGCAGAACCAGCTCCGCCGACTATCAGTTGGGCAGCATGGAGCCGCTGATATCGGGCCGTGGACGTCGACGTCCGGATCGTCGCGGCGTCAGCCTACGTTGGATGGCGGGATCAATTCTGACCGGCGTCACGTCGATACTTCTTATGGGCGGCGCACTGCACGCAGCCCTCGACGGGCGCCAGAGCCTTGCCGACCCGGCCAGTTCTTCACTCGGCAACGCGATTGCCGACAATCAGTTGGGCGAGAAAGGCGACCGCCCTGCTCGCCTTCTGGCGCTGAAACCGCTCAACGAAAAGATTCTCCAGGTGCCCACCGTCACCCGCGACGGCTCCCGCAACGTGATTCGCAAACGCCCCTTCGCCTATGCCGAAGCTCCACTTGCCATCGAGGCGGGCAATATCGGCGAATACCCTCGCTTCAATCCCCTCACTGTGTTCCGCGCAGCTGAAGTCGACAATCAGGTCGCATCCAGCGATGTGATCTACGGTGCGGATATCGAAAGCGAAGTCGCGCTCGAATCGGTCGCCTTTCCCTACACACCCGAGCGCTACGCCAAATCCACTGTCATTACAGATGGCGAAGCCGCGCTTTCTGTTCGCAAAGCGCTCGATTTACTTGAGGGCGGCGAGGTTATGGTGACGGCACTCGCCTATCTCGATACGGACCGCTTCGCGCTGAACGAGGCGGAGATCGCGCCGACCACCGCACTTGATATCCGGATCGTTGCCGAGAACGTGTCCAGCGCCATGCAGGACAGCACGGAGACCGACCGTAACTTCGCCGAACGTGTCGTGGTGAAGGAAAGCGACCAGACGATCGAAGCCGCACTCGCAAGCCTGAACCTAAAAGCGGCTGCGCTGAAGCGAATCGTAACACCGCTGGAAGCCGATCTGGGAGATGTCGCGACCGATGACCGGCTTAAGCTGCGGGTGGCTTGGGAACGGATGCCGGTAGAAAGCGCATCGCTGCCCGGTGTCCGGCTTGAGAAACCCACCCGCATCGCCCGCCGCATCAGCGTCTATCGACGTGGCAGCCATCTCGCTTCTTTTGCCATCGACGATAGCGAAAGCGTCGTTCGCGCAGAAGCACCGGCGGACATCCCAGCCACTGCCGCCGACGACAATATGCCGGAAAATGATCTGCGCACCGTCGCCAATGCCCAATTGCCCAGACTGTACGATGGCATCTATCGCGCGGCGATGAGCCAGGGGCTGAACGCAGATCAGGCGCGCCGCATCGTGCGCACTGTCGCATTCGACGTAGACTTCCGCCAGAAAGCGACGCCCGAAGACAATCTGGAAATCTTTTATTCGCTGGATGAAGGTGAAACCGAAGCGACAGATGCATCCGAAATTCTGTTCATCGGACTCACCGTACGCGGCCAAACGAAACGGTATTATCGCTTCAAAACTGGCGACGACGGTCGAGTGGGCTATTTCGACGAAAACGGAAAGTCATCGAAGAAATTCCTGCTGCGTAATCCGGTACCGAACGCAAAACGTATCGGCTCGCGCTTCGGCCCGCGACGCCACCCAATTTCGGGTCGTATCAAAATGCACAACGGCGTCGACTTCCCTGCCGTGCGCGGCACGAAGATCATCGCGGCCGGCAACGGTGTCGTGACTAAGATTGGATGGAGCGGTGGCTACGGTCGCAAAACCGAAATCCGCCATGCGAATGGATATGAAACAACCTACAGCCACCAGCACCGGTTCGCCCGTGGTCTGAAGGTCGGCTCCAGGGTGCGGCTGGGTCAGATCATCGGTCAGATTGGCTCCACCGGCTACTCCACTGGCCCGCACTTGCATTACGAAGTGAAAGTGAACGGTCGCTTCGTGAACCCGATGAAAATCCGTCTGCCCAAAGGCAAGGTTCTGAAGGGGCTGGAACTGGCCGCCTTCCAGCAGGAGCGCGCTCGCATCGATGCGCTGCTTGATCGAGGTCGCAACGGCACACAGACAGTAGCGGCGCTCAACTAGTTCGCTTCGACTGACAGTTTGGACAGCGACAACCAGGCAATGGTGGAGGCGACTAAGCACAACATCGCCAACACCAGGCACAGCGCGATCATCGCGTGGTCCATGGCGACCATCTGCAGCCGCACGGCAGGCTCCACATAAAGCCCGCCGACGAGCCGCTCGCCGAAGCCGGCTTCCAGCAATCCGTCGCGGATGATGTCTGGCACATTCCCTGCCCGCACGATCATGGCGTAGACGAAGGCCACAAGAGCGCCGAGACCCGCAATTGCGAAAAGATTCGCCATTCGCGCGATCATATTGTTGATGCCTGAAGCGGCGCCAACCTGTCGGTCGTCCACCGAATTCATAATCGCTGTGGACATGGGCGAAGCCACCAGCCCCATGCCACCCCCCATCACTGTGAGAGCTGGCAGCACGCCCAACCAGAAATTCTGATGATAAACCGCTGTCGCCAGCGCGACACAGGACAATGCGAGCACGACCCCACCACCAACGAGCAGAGGAAGCGTTCCGAATCGATCCGCCATGCGTCCTGCTATCGGCGAGCACACCGCGATCAACAGCGACATCGGGATGAACATCGCGCCGGCATAGCTAGGCGGCAACTGCCATCCGACGATCAACACCATGGGCAAAAAGAACACGACGCCCGCAATCGGCATCCATGCCAGCAGCGTGAAAGCGTTGGCCCCGGCAAACGCCCTGTTGGCGAACAGTTCCACGGGGATGATCGGATCGCGCTTCTTCAGTTCCACCACAACCGTGATCGCTGCCATCACCAGACCCGCGATGATCATGGCCGGAGCCACACCACCTGCATCCGCTTCACCTAATGCTGTCAGCCCGCCCGCCAACAAACCCAGCGACAGGACGGAGAGCACAATACCCGCCCAGTCCACTAGCGATTCCACCTCCTCGTGCTCCAAATGATCATCCCGCACCTTGGTGTAGAGCATCACCAGGACAATTGCGCCCAACGGCAGGTTGATCGCAAAAATCCACCGCCACGCGGATCCGTCGCCATGGGTCAGCAGCAACCCACCCAACATCGGGCCAAAAGCGGTGGTGATGGAGGACGCTGCCACCCAGATGCCCATCGCCGCACCACGCTCTTCCCGCGGAACATTCACAGCAATCAGTGCCATTGACCCGGGGATCATCACCGCAGCGCCAATACCCTTCAAGGTACGAAAAGCGATCAACTGCTCCGCCGTCTGCGCTACGGCGCAGGCGATAGAGGCGATTACGAAGGCCACGATGCCAATGGAAAACGCCCGCCGCACACCTATCCGGTCGCCCATCGACCCGCCCAGCAAGATGAGCCCCGACAGCATCAAAACATAAGAGCTGGCAATCCACTGCGCCTGCACAAAACTTGCATCCAGTTGTGCTCGCATTTGCGGCAGGGCGATGGCGACGATAGTCCCGTCTATGAAACCCATCGCGCTTGCCAGAATGGCGGAGGCGAGGACGAAGAAACGGGGGCTCGCGTAAGAAGACGGGCGTTGGGGCGGCACCGTCATGGACGCAACCGCGATTGCGACTTTGCGGCCCTGTTCAGCGAAGCTACAGTTTCAGATTGGACCATCTTGCAGCTTCGTTCTGGCGAGAGATGTGTCTCCCTACGCGCTCAAGCATCCAACGACAACGCGGCGCTTACTCCACGAACTCCACGGTCACACCCTTGCGGACATTCGCCGCCAGTTCCCGTGCGTCCCAGTTGGTCAGGCGAATGCAGCCATTACTGTTCGTCTTGCCGATCTTTGCCGGATCAGGTGTGCCGTGAATGCCGTATGTGGGCTTTGACAAGGCGATCCACACACTGCCCACCGGGCCGTTCGGACCGGGAGGAATGCGTAGGATTTTGTCGTTCGTGCCCTGCTGGAAATTGATTTTGGGATTGTAGGTATATTCCGGGTCGAGTGCGATGCGGGCGACCGAATG
>JBCCRF010000209.1:0-5048 GCA_039208305.1 Pseudomonadota bacterium | reverse complement strand
GGCCAAGGGTGCTGGCGCAAACGTGAAGGGCATCTTCGGTTCCACCAACTGGCACTGGTCGCTGCAGGACGAAGGCTCCAAGGCCTTTGTGAAGTCCTTCGGCACGAAGTACGGCTTCCCGCCGTCCCAGGCTGCCCACACCTGCTACGTGCAGGCTCTGCTTTACGCAGATGCGTGTGAGCGTGCCGGTACCTTCAACCCATGCGGCGTTGTCGAAGCTCTCGAAGGCTTCGAGTTCGACGGTCTCGGCAACGGCAAGACGCTGTACCGCGCCGAAGATCACCAGTGCTTCAAAGACGTGCTGGTTGTGAAGGGCAAGGAAAACCCGGACTCCGATTTCGACCTTCTCGAAGTCGTGGAAGTTACCCCGGTCGATCAGGTCATGTACGCACCCGATCACCCGCAGATGCGCGATGCCAACGGCAACGCTGTGCCGGTCGGCGCCTGCAACCCTGGCGCATAAGCCCGGTTAAACTTCGGGGAGCGGCATCTCTTGCCGCTCCCATCCTTTCAAAAATCCACGTCCGTTTCGGCTCATGCCGACACCATGACGCATGGGGAGAGCCCGTCAGGGTTTTGCGACAATGGAAGCAATTGTTCTTCAGATCCTGAATGGACTGGATAAGGGCTCCGCTTACGCGCTCATTGCGCTGGGCCTCACCCTGATTTTCGGCACGCTCGGCGTTGTCAACTTCGCCCACGGGGCGCTGTTCATGATCGGCGCTTTCTGCGCTGTGACTTTCAGCCGACTTCTTACTCTTTCCCACACCGTCGTGGATGAAAGCCGCACCGATTTCCTCGGCAATCCGCTACAGGTGGAGGTGCCGTATCTCTACGATATCTTCGGCGAAAGTGTCGGCAACGTGATCATCGACTGGTCCGTGCCGATCTCCATTCTGATAGCCATACCTGTGATGATGGCTATCGGCGTTGCGATGGAACGCGGTCTGATCAAGCACTTCTACAAACGCCCCCACGCCGACCAGATCCTCGTGACCTTCGGCTTGGCGATCGTGCTGCAGGAGATCATCAAATATTTCTACGGCGCGAACCCGATCCCGACGCCCGCACCTGAAGTCTTCGCAGGCTCATTCGATTTTGGCGCGATCATGGGCTTCGATCCCAACACGATCATCTACCCCTATTGGCGACTGGTCTATTTCGCCTTCGCGGCGTTCATCATCGGTGGCGTCTTCGCTTTCCTGCAATTCACAACGTTCGGCATGGTGGTCCGCGCCGGTATGCAGGACCGTGAAACGGTGGGCCTTCTCGGCATCAATATCGACAAGCGCTTCACGATTATGTTCGGCCTCGCAGCAGCAGTGGCTGGTCTGGCCGGGGTCATGTACACGCCCATCAATTCGCCCAATTATCACATGGGAATGGACTTTCTGGTTCTTTCCTTCGTCGTGGTGGTCGTCGGCGGTATGGGCAGCCTTGGCGGTGCCGTTCTGGCGGGCTTCCTCCTCGGTATCCTCGAAAGCTTCGCCTCGATGGGTCAGGTGCTCGCCGTTTTGCCCGGCCTTAATCAGGTCATTCTCTACGTCGTCGCCATCATTATTTTGCTCACCCGTCCGCGCGGCCTCATGGGTCGGCCCGGCGTGATGGAGGATTAGAACCATGCTCGGTCTCAACGGACGCGATTTCCAGCTTCTATTGCTGGTGGCGGTGCTCACCATACTCGCCCCATTCTTTCTCAATCCCTTTCCGGTGGATTCAGGATTGGCGCAGTTCAACGCCGGTTACCCGGACCTGATGCAGCGATTTGTGATCTTTGGCATCTTTGCCATCGGTTTCAACATCCTGTTTGGCCTTACGGGTTACCTTTCCTTCGGGCACGCGGCCTTTCTTGGGGCGGGTTCCTACGCAGCCATCTGGATGATGAAGCTGCTGACGATGAACATCATTCCGGCAATCGTTCTGTCGATCATCGTGGCTGGACTGTTCAGCGTCGCGGTCGGCTACATTTCGCTGCGCCGCTCCGGGATCTACTTCTCCATCCTGACGCTCGCTTTCGCGCAGATGTCCTATTCGCTGGCCTATTCGGTGCTGACGCCCATCACCGGCGGCGAGACGGGCCTGCAGCCGAAACTCGGCGACCCGCGCATTCTGGACGGCGAACTGGCCGCTGGCGAAACCGCCCGTGCGAACCTCTTCGGGCTGGAGATGAGCAGCAGCTACGTCATGGAAGTTGGCGGCTGGGCCTTCACCTTCAATGTCGGTTACTACGTCGCTGCGGTCCTGATGCTGTTGGCTTTCTACGCCTCCATCCGCATCTTCCGCTCTCCCTTCGGCCTCATGTTGCGGGCGGTAAAATCGAACCAGAATCGCCTTGGCTTCACTGGCATCAGCGTACGGCCCTACAATCTTGCAGCCTTTGTGATCTCCGGCATGTATGCCGGTCTCGCAGGCGGCCTGATGGTGGCCATGGACACACAAGCTGGCGCTGAGCGTATGTTCTGGACCGCCAGCGGCGAGGTGGTGCTGATGACCATTCTCGGCGGAGCAGGGACGCTAATCGGCCCCGTGCTCGGCGCGGGTATGATCAAATACATGGAAAACATCATCTCCAAGATCAATCAGACGGTTCTGGAAGGCTGGTTCGCCTGGGCACCGGAAGCGCTGCAAGACGCTGTTGTTGCCCTCATCTATCCCTTCGTGGGCAAGGGCTGGCACCTGACGCTTGGTCTGGTCTTCATGCTGGTGGTGATCTTCCTGCCTGGCGGCCTGATGGAAGGGTTCGGTAAGATCGGTTCGATCTTCTCCCGTAAGAAGCCGCAGGACCGTGACAGCGTCACCGGTGCTACACCCGCCGCAGCCGAATAGAGGGAGCGCAAGATGAGCATTCAAGATATCACGGACGCGCCCGCCGAGGATCGGGGATTTAAGCGCGGCACGCCCAACACGGTCTTCCACATTGACGACGTGCATAAGAGCTTCGCCGGTTTGCACGCTCTTTCCGACGTCGACCTGTCGGTGACGGAGGGTGAAACCCACGCGATCATCGGCCCCAATGGCGCTGGTAAATCCACGCTGTTGAACGTCTGCGTCGGTCGCCTGAAGCCGGACCGGGGTGCGGTGGTCTTCGATGGCCACGTGCTGACGGGCAAGAGCCCCCACGAGATCAATCAGGTGGGCGTTGCCCGCGTGTTTCAGACGCCTGAGGTCTTTCCTGATCTCACCGTGCTGGAAAACGTCATGGTGCCGGGCCTTTCCAAGGAACATGGGCATTTCAAGTTTGAGCCCTTTGCCAGCTTCCGCAGCGAACAAAGCCTGCAGGATCGTGCAGAGGAAGTGTTGAAAAGCGTTGGGCTCAAGGCACAAATCACAGCTGATGCGTCTTCCCTCTCGCGTGGTGACAAGCGCAGGCTGGAACTTGCCATGGGTCTGATCCAGAAGCCGCGCCTGCTGCTGCTGGACGAGCCGACCGCTGGCATGGCCCGCCACGACACCAACGCCACCATCGATCTTCTGAAGAAGATCAAGGAAGGCGGCATGACCAAGGTCATCTTCGAGCACGTCATGCACGTCGTGGTCTCGCTTGCCGACCGCATCTCCGTGCTGGCCGGTGGCCGCATCATCGCGCAGGGCACGCCGGAAGAGATCAAGAATGATCCGCGCGTGAAGGAAGCCTATCTGGGGGACGAACAGGTATGACCGCACAAGATTTGGCAACCGCCGATAGCGCAGCCCACCCCGTGCCGGGTACGGTGGCGCAAACCGTTAGTGACTATTTCTCCGTCGAGAAGATCAACGCCTATTACGGCGACAGCTACATCGTTCAGGATATCTCCTTTGACGTGAACGAGGGTGAAATTCTCGCTCTTCTCGGTCGCAATGGCGCTGGTAAGACGTCGACCCTTCGCGCCATCGCCCGCGCGGACGAGCCGGAACTGCGTTCCGGGAAGATCTGGCTGCAGGGTCAGCCTGTCCACGAGATGAAGAGCTTTGGCGCCTCCAACGCCGGCATCGCGCTCGTGCCGGAGGATCGCCGCATCATTCCGGGTCTCACGGTCGAAGAGAATCTCGACCTCGCCACCATCGCCGGCGGCAAGGGCTGGGATTACGATCGTATCTACGATCTCTTCCCCCGCCTGAAAGAGCGCCGCAAGCAGGAAGGGACCACCATGTCGGGCGGTGAGCAGCAGATGCTCGCCATCGGTCGTGCGCTGGCTAAGGAACTCAAGCTGCTTCTGCTCGATGAGCCCTATGAAGGTTTGGCTCCCGTTGTTCGCCACGACATCGAGAAGGCGCTGCTGGAAGTCCGCGCGGCGGGCATCACCACCATCATTGTGGAGCAGAACGCCGTCGCCGCGCTGAAGATCTCCGACCGCGCCGTCATCCTCGACACCGGCGAAGTCGCCTTCACCGGTTCAGCGAAAGAAGTGCTCGACAACGAGGACCTGCGGCACGAATACCTCGCCATTTAGTGAAGAAATCCCCGCGCATTTGCGCGGTGTGATTTTCTTCACAGTAGCACCGAGCGCGCTATTCCATTCTCCGACTTGAGAGGCACGGGCATCCTGCCGGGTCGTTGAAATGGGAGCTCGGTCTCCCGCAGGGGAGGTTGAATATGTTCCGCAAGTCACTTGCTGCCGCTGCCATCGTCGCAGCCTACACCGCCGCCGCACCGTCGGCTCAGATCGCCATCGCGTCCGATGGTGTTTGCGGTCACTACGCTTTCGCCGGCGCCTTCAGCACGCGCAATGCGGCCCGCAAGCAGGCCCGCCGCGTCGGCGGTCAGGTGTTCGATCTCGACGCATCCGACAGCCCGAACGCAGGCAAAGGCCTTTGGGTCGTGGGCACCGGCCCCGGTCCGCGCGGCTGGGCCAACAAGCAGGCCCGCAAATTCCGCAGCCGTGGCGTACGCGGCGCCTATGTCGCCGCCCGTTGCATGTACGGCTAACATCTTTGTGCTCACGCTGTTGGCCTTGCGGCCTTCGCTCCGGAAGGGCGGCGCAGCCAGCGCCGGGCGATCTTGATCGCCTTGCAATCGAGTTTGGACTCAATTGCTTGGACCATTGAGCTTTTCCCGAGAAGGCCGGCTC